>DAOWMJ010000196.1 GCA_030643145.1 Candidatus Latescibacterota bacterium
CTCCTCCCAACCCGATACATGTAGTCTGGCCCAAACCCTCTTTCGTCAGCTGATCTACCGCTTCGTAAGTAAGCGTTCCGCTGCGGGATATAACACCGATCCTTCCCGCCTCGTGGATAAAACCAGGCATAATACCCACCTTACATTCTCCGGGGGTGATGATTCCAGGACAGTTGGGGCCGATAAGACGCGTATCTTTTCCTTCAAGATAAGCCATAACCTTTATCATATCGAGAGTAGGTATCCCTTCGCTAATACATACTATTAATTTTATACCGCCTTCAGCGGCCTCCATTATTGCATCCGCCGCGAAGACCGGCGGCACAAATATTACGGATGTATCCGCCCCTTTCTCTCCAACCGCTTCAGCCACCGTATTGAATACCGGAATACCTTCATGAGTCAGACCGCCTTTTCCCGGCGTAACTCCGGCCACCACATTTGTGCCGTATTTCACCATCTCCTGTGAATGAAAGGACCCTTCCTTCCCTGTCAATCCCTGGACAAGAAGTCTTGTTTTTCTATTAACGAGAATGCTCATATTATCCTTTTTTATTCTACAGATTAACTATTTACCGCGTCTACCGCCTTGCGTGCCGCGTCAGCCAGGTTTTTTGCCACAGTGAATTTCAAATCGGATTTATTCAGAATATCCGCCGCGATATCAGAATTTGTTCCGGCAAGACGCACTACAACAGGTATTTTCACATCGAGCCGTTTGGCGGCCTCTATTACGCCGTTCGCTACACGGTCGCACCTTACAATTCCGCCGAATATATTGATTAGTACAACCTTCACATTCGTGTCCGATAGAAGAATAGTGAAAGCCTTTTCCACACGCTCGGCCGAGGCCGCTCCCCCAACATCCAGAAAATTGGCGGGCATAGCGCCAAAGTGCTGAATGATATCCATAGTCGCCATGGCAAGACCGGCTCCATTGACCATACAACCTACCCTTCCGCTGAGCTTTACATAGCTGAGATCATGCTCTGCCGCCTCTATTTCTGTTGCTTCTTCTTCGTTGAGATCTCTGAGCCGCGCAATTTCCGGATGTTTGCTTAAAGCGTTGTTATCAAAATTTATTTTCGCGTCAGCCGCCAGAATCCGTCCGTCTTTCGTAATTACAAGAGGATTTATTTCAGCCAATGACGCGTCTGTTTCAACAAAAAAACGGTGCAGGTTCATCAGCAGTCTGGTAACGTCTCTCAATACCGTTTTCGGAAGATTGAGGCCGAATGCCGTTTTTCTCGCCTGAAAAGCATGCATTCCCGTTCCGGGGTCGATAAACTCTTTAACTATTTTTTCAGGAGATTCAGCAGCCACAACCTCAATTTCCACTCCACCCTCTTCAGACGCTATCACTACCAGGCGGGATGTCTCTCTGTCAATAACCATTCCCAGATAGAGTTCTTTCTCGATTTCCAGAGCTTCCTCAACAAGCGCCTTGCTTACAAGTTTGCCTTCGGGGCCTGTCTGATGGGTGACGAGAGTCATTCCGAGAATCTCTTCAGCTTTAGCCTTTGTCTCTTCCGGGGTTGAAGCCATTTTGATGCCCCCGCTTTTACCGCGGCCGCCGGCGTGGATCTGCGCCTTGACAACAACCCGTTTACCAATTTCCGAAGCTGCTTTGTATGCCTCTTCCGGGGTCGTAACAACCGTGCCTTCAGGCACAGGAATACCGAACTCGGCAAATAATTCCTTCGCCTGATATTCATGAATCTTCATACGATCCTTTTCCAGTTGTTATCAAATTTAAAGGAATATCTTCTTCTTTGCCGGGTTTTCACCCATACTTTTTATTTTTTCAGTAAATTCCGTGCTGACGCGCACAAACTTTGTTCCCTCCGCGGCGGAAATCCAGGAAAGCCTAAGCCTCTCGGATTCCAAGCCAAGAGAGTCGAAGATAGTTGTTAAAATGGCAAATCTTCTCCGTGTATAATAATTCCCCGATTGATAATGACAATCACCCGGATGACAGCCTCCAATTAAAACACCGTCAGCGCCATAAAGAAATGATTTGATCAAAAAAACCGGATTTACACGACTCGAGCACATAACTCTCAGAGGCAGGATAGAGGGGGGATATTTCATTCTATTTGTCCCCGCCAAATCAGCTCCGGAATATGTACACCATTTACATAAAAAGCTGATTATTTTCGGCATAAATTCTTTTGACATATTCTAGCCTCTCCTGAAGATAGATTAACAAATCAAATTCTAATCATTCCCAAGTTCAGACAATTCGTCCTCTTTAAATATCGTGACGGGTATCTCTTCATTCACATCTTTACCGGGGAGATAATCAAACAGCCCCGCTACTTCTTCTCCGGTTTTTCTAAAAATCGTGGAAACGGGAATATCCGCCGGGCATACTTCCGTGCATAAACCGCATCCTGTGCATGAAAAACTCATATGGGACAATCTTCCGATTTGATACAGGATAGTATCTGTCGGAACTCTCACTCCACCCCGGCTTAAAAGCTCATTCTCTATCATTGAAGTGTCGTAGTCATACGCGCATGATTCAAAATCACAAAGTATACAGTGACAAATAGGGCATATACGGCTGCAGCCATGGCACCCGATACATTTTCCGAATATATCTATCATACCGTCCAGTCCTGAATCCTGGATATTTATTTCCTTAAAATCCTTTTCTTTTTGCTCTTTTCTCTTTTTGACAAGGGAGTCAAATCTTGACAGTTTCAATTCTCCCTTTGATATTTCCGCTTCAAACCCTTCCACCATAGATTTTGATTTGCCGGAATGCAGAAAGATAGCGCACTTACTGTCTAAATCCTTTTCGCCTACCAGAGAAATTGTAAGATCAGCATTCATCGGCACAAAATACTCACACGCCCTGCATGTTGGCCTTATACTATCTGAATCCAAACCACTTTTAACAGCTTCCCAGAATTCAGGAAGCAATTTGTCCATCTGGCCCTTTACAGTCGTTTTATACGGGAAAGAACCGCCGCAGGTGTAGGAAATCAGAAGGAAATCATCGAGCGCCCCCTGAGAACGTTTGACCAGTTCAACAAAAGATCTTAATTCGCACGGTTTGATAACTGCCGCGACAGGCTTTCTCATCGATGGTAAAGCAGAAAGTATCTTTCCGGCATTTACATGCATGAAAGGATGCAGGGGAATAGAATCTTCAAGCAAAGCGGGCTCTGTGATAAGCGCGTAATCAAAAGAGCCATTATTTCCTGTTTTCCTCAAAGTAAAAACTCCGCTCACTCTATCATTCAGCAGCAGGTATTTTAATAATTCTACTATACCTTTTTCCGCGCTCTTATCTATTTTCAGAACCTTATCCATCTCTAATTCTCCTATCCCTCTGCCCCTTTTACCAGCTCATTTATCCCTTTTGTTTCCTCTTTTCTATATGTTTTCATAGGGATAGGTTCTCCCTTCTCTTCGCCGCTTCTGTATTCAAATGTCTGCTGGGTACGATCCGCTACATAGCTGAACAGTTCGGCGACCGGAATCGATACCGGGCACGCGTCCGTGCACAAACCACAAGAAACGCAGGAAAGACTCATATGCATCATTCTTCCTACATGAAACATAATTCTGTCCGCCGGCAGGGAAATGCCCCCACGGTTTCTTGTTTTCAACAAAATGGACTCAATATCCGGCTTTGCTATTTCAGATTCGAAATAACACTGGCGACAATAGCAAACAGGACACACGCTCTCGCAATTATGACATCCGACGCAATCTGAAAATGTCTTAACCAGACTGTCAAATCCTTCCAACATATTCTTTACATATTCAAATCTCTCTTTTCTCTTCTTCTCCTGTAGTTTCTTAAGTTCTTCAATACTCTTTGTCCAGCTTGAAATATCCTCTGAAGGTTTAATATCTATATCCTTTAAAATCCTCGTTCCTTTTTCGCTGTTCGGGATCAACAGGATATTATCCCCACCATCCGCTGATAAACCAAAATGCAGATCAGAAACAGGGAGTATCGAAAAATTATCGCAAATTCTGCATACA
>DAOWMJ010000060.1 GCA_030643145.1 Candidatus Latescibacterota bacterium
TATTATGGACATTATTTCGGTATTGGAAGTTATTGAAAATTCAGGAATATATTTAGGCGCGCTTGTCTATTTTGCCTGGTATCCGATATTCTCGAGCCTAATGTGGATTTTTACGGCCCTTGTTTACTTCTTCCGGCGTGAGAGAGGATCGTTGAAGAAATTCTATCAGCTTGATAAATATCCTTTTGTAACCGTTTTGATACCTGCTTTTAATGAGGAGAATAATATTGAGGGGGTTCTTGAAAATACATGCCGACTGAATTATCCGAATTATGAAATAGTTGTAATTGATGACGCTTCTAATGACCGGACAGCTGAACTGGTAATGAAATTTGTCAGAGAGGGTAGTGTCCGTCTTATCAGTAAGAAGGCAAATCAAGGGAAGGCTATGGCGCTTAATGATGCTATACCCTGCACAAAGGGGGAGCTTCTGTTAATAATTGACGCTGACGCGAGTCCCGATCCCGATATACTTCGTTATATGGTTCCCCATTTCAACTATCCGAGGGTCGCGGCGGTTACCGGCAATCCCAGAGTTGTAAACCGAAAATCATTTTTAGGGAAGCTTCAGGCGATTGAATTTTCATCGATAATCAGTATACAGAGGCGGGCGCAGAGGGTATGGGGGCGTATTATGACAATGTCCGGTGTTGTAGGGGCGTTTAGAAAAACCGCTTTGCTCGATGTAGGTTTGTATAGCCCCGAGATGGCAACCGAAGATATTGATGTAACCTGGAAACTTCAGTTAAGGCACTACGATATTCGCTATGAAGCCAGAGCTGTTGTCTGGATGCGGGTGCCGCGTTCATTTAAGGGGCTTTGGAATCAGCGGAAAAGATGGGCGCTCGGGCAGTCCCAGGTTATAAGAAGATATGGATCCCGACTTTTTGATTGGAAAAACAGAAGGTTATGGGTGGTGATGCTGGAATCCTGTTTGTCGATTATTTGGGCAAATATTTTTGTCATTCTGACGGTGATTTGGATTGTTTCGTACTTCGTAGGGTTTCCTCCGGTGGGAGCGTCTCCTGTTCCAAATTGGTGGGGCATGATGATTTCTACTGTCTGCTTACTGCAGTTACTTACTGGAGTGATTCTGGATCGTCATTATGACAGAGAACTTGGGTGGTATTATGGGGTTGCGGTGTTTTATCCGATAATCTACTGGATATTTCTGGCGATGGTTACGGCAACTTACTCTCTTCGGGGATTGCTTAGAAATCCGGCAAGTGGTGAAATGAGCCGGTGGAAACCAATAAGAGAGTAAGTCGGTAATTCGCGTTTTCCGGAGGAATGGAATTGGAAAAAAGGTTTAGGGTAATAGAGGCTGTATTTGTTATAGGCGCCCTTTTTGTTACTCTTTCATGGTTTGATCTTCAGGCGCGTGAAGAAACGGCTGAAAGCGTTCTAAGGCGCGCGAGAGAAGCAGCGGCAGCCGACCGGCATGAGGAAGCTATACGGTTGTATTTTAAAGCGAACCGGCTGGACACAACTCTAAGCCGTGAACTTGGCAAGGAAATAGCCCTTCAGTATACATGGAGCGATAAGGCTGACAGCGCGATTATCTGGTTTGAAAGCCATCTTGAGATTCATCCCGAAGATATTGAGGGGATGGTGGGGTTGGCCAGGGCTCTCTCGTGGGCGGATAAAAACAGGGAATCTCTTAAATGGTATCGTCACATAACCCGCAAATATCCAGGTTCGTTTGAAGCCAGAGTAGGAGAAGCCAGAGTGCTTTCGTGGCTTGATAGAAATGTTGAAGCCGAGAATCTTTACAGGCAAATAACCTTAAAACATCCGGACAATTTAGAGGCTGCTCTGGGGCTGGCGCGGGTTGCTAACTGGCAGGGGAAGCATCGGGAAGCAGTACGTTTATATGGCGCGATAGTTGAAAAACACCCGGATTGTGAAGAGGCTTTAAAGGGCCTTGCGCAGGCTTACAGGTGGCTTGGCCTGGGTAGCAAGGCGCGTGAATTCCTTGTTGAAATTGAAGATGGCGATGAAGCCGGAGAAATTCTTGACGCGATCGAGCATGAAAGCGCTCCCCGGGTAAAGCTGGACTACGCCGCATCTTTCGACTCAGACGAACTTGTGATTCACAGGGTCGAAGTTGTGGGGTTTTACAATATCTCTGATGAAACAAGGTTTGGCGCCGGTATAAGCAGGCTTTCAATGAGACAGACTGGAAGGGCAACGGTGAGAAGAACAGGGGTTGCCGCGCGTTTCTACAGGCGATTCAATGAAGATTGGGCGCTTCATTTGAATCTTGTGCCTCTCTTTCATTCGATTGATGAAGAGGTTGCGGCTGGGCTGGATAGCGGAGACGATTTTTCACCCTTTACATGGGATGGATGGTTAACCTGGACTCCAACTGGAAGATTGAGGGTAGATTTGTCCGGCAACAGAATGGCGGTAGAAACCCCTCTTTCAGTGCGGAAGAAGATAGTATACAGTGGCAGCGGCGTCGGGCTTGATTATCAGATGGCACGATCGCTCAAAACACTATTGGGTTATAATTATAGCTGGTATTCGGATAAAAATAGACGCAATCTGCTGAAAGCCGCTTTTCAGTGGAGGATAATTTCTTCCCCCGTTGAGGTCGAGCTCCGGCCCGGGTATACCTTTTTTTCATTCAGGGAATGGAAGCCGAATGGATATTATAATCCCGAGGAATATCATAATGTTGGCCTAATGGTTGGGATTGGCGGGGAGTTGTTGGAGAATCTATATTACAGAGTAGAAGGAAGTTTTTCGCGTGAAAAAGAAAAGGGGAATAATTTCTTTTCTGTTGGGTCGTTCAGGTCAACTATTGAATGGAAGGCTGGAAGAAATCTGGAAATGGGAGGTGAATTTTTTATCTCCAATTCACGTGTGGCGGGGGAAGCGGGATACAACAGGAAACTTGGGCGAATATTTATAAAAGCGATTTTTTAACGGGTAGTTATGATAATTTTCAGAGTAAAAAAGGGTATAATAGTAACAGCGGTTATTGTCGCCTGCTTTATTATTAACGCCTGTTCAGAGGACAGGGGGGCTGATGCTGAAAGCAACATGTCCCTTTCAAACGATGGGGTGCCGGTGCTTGCTTACCATTTTTTTGATAGCAGGTGCAGGATTGAACGCGGGTTAAGGGCGATAGGTACGGTCCTTCTGAATCTGCCGCTCCTAACTGTAAAGGACGCCTGGACCACGAGGGCGGATGATTTTGAACAACATCTAAAGTACCTTACCAAAAACGGATATAGAACAATTACTTTAGCTGAACTAAAGGCCTTTATGCTCGGTGATATAGATATTGCCAGCAAGTGCGTGGTTATAACATTTGATGACGGTGACAGGAGCGTTTACAAATTTGCTTACCCCCTTCTCGAAAAATACAATATGAGGGGCACGCTCTTTCTTGTTACATCGAAGGCGGGCCAGAGTTGGAACGATCTTAATATATCTTCATGGGAAGAACTGCGGGAGATGAAAAAATCGGGAATTATTGATATTGAATCCCATACACATAATATGCATTTCAAGCTGAACGAAGGGGATACTCCGCATCCGGTATTTAGTATTTTCACCGATGATTTGGATAATGGAAGAAAGGAAAAAATATTTAAGGATCTTAAAAGATCAAGATTGGCATTGAACTTCCATCTTGGGACAGAGTCCAGATTTCTGGCCTGGCCTTATGGCTACGGGACCGATTTGTCCGATTCGCTCGCCGGAGCTGCCGGGTTTGAGGGTATATTAACTTTGAAAAGAGGCAGAAACCACATTGGAGATTCTTTGTTTGAAATAAAACGTTTTACTATTTCATCCCGGACATCTTTTAATGATTTTAAAGAAATTTTTAGTGCTTCACATAAATAGAATTACAGCCGGTTCGAGCGGCTGAATGGATAGAAAAATGCCGGCCCGGAGATGGACCGGCATTCTGCGCCGCAGAAGTAAAACTTATTCATCTTTCTTTATCTTCTTATGGTACGGGTAGCTATGCCGCTTCGCCTTCTGCCTGTGGATATTCTGCCAAAATGTGTTAATCTTGGTCTGGAAACTCCGCCCCGGGAGGAAACATGGCGTCTTCCAAGAGCTAGGGAAGAAGCAGGGCGGCGGCGATCGTATGAAAGTCCGTGATTACCGCGTGCCGGGTGATTGAAAGTGGCTGTGCCTCTGGTAGCGCTGCCGCGGGGTCTGCTGGTAAGCGGCAGGAATTTTCTGGTTCCCCGTTGTGTATAACCGGGATTATTATACGACCAGTTGGTCCTGCCTGCTCTGTGGCGTCTTGCCTTACCCTTTAGTGATGTGGTTTTTGCGAAAGATGTGGAAGTGGCGTTAAAATTGACAGGTGTGGGATCATAAGACTGACTCATATTATCCCATTGACTATCCAATTCGTTGCTCATCGAAGAAGCCCATGTAATAAACGGTTCGCTCTCACCGGCAAAAGCTTTGCCGAGAGGAAGAAATACAAGGGTCAATACGATCAGCAATAATGCCGATTGTCTCAGTGATAAACGCATTGTTTTCATTCCGTTCTATTTTAATTATTGAATGACGCGAATTTAGAAATGCTTAACGCTCGCGCAGAGTATTAAAAGAGGAGAGGAGAACTCTTCAATTTATATTCTTGAATAATTGTACCATTTCTCCGTGAAATTGTCAACCCCGCTGCTGCGACGGGTGATGTTCGGATGCTGTATTGACTCTTTCTGTCGCCCCGCGGCTTTTCTGATTTGTTGCCCGTGGGAACGATAAGGTCAACTTAACGACGAATGTTTAAATATTGAACCATTTATTTATCTTGAAGATAAAAGTGTTGTTCCCTCTGGTGGAAAGGAGTTTGTCGAAGTCTCTGCCAAAGTCGAACATTCCGTACTTCTCTTCGTAATCTGTAGCTTCTCTGGCCCAGACAAAAAAGATTGTAGATCCGGGGCTGAACTCCCAGCGGAATACAAGGTTGGAGCGGAGTTGTTTAAAGTTGAAATCGATGTTTGAACCGTAAGAATAGGGGGCGAAACGGTCATTGTAATTCTCCGCGTGTCTGTTTGTGACTTCTCTGAAGTTTTTGTAGGTGCCCGCGGTTAAATAGGGCATACCGTAGAATTGAAGGGTCATATCGGGGGTTATCGCCAGATCAATGCGAATCTGTGTAGAAAAATTCTCTCTGTCAAGATGCCCGATGATATATTTTCCATTTATTTCCTCTATATATTTCATATCCTCTTGCGAGCGTGAATATGAAGGCCGGAGGGTTATTTCGAATCTGCCTGGCGGCCTGAGTGTTAAGCTCGGGCCAAAACGGTAGCCGTCAAATCCCTCATCGTTTCTGTTGTATCCCATATGAACCCCCATAGAAAATGTCTTTCTGTGGTCGGTTTGGAAGCCGAACCAGGACATATATTCCCCCGGGGCAATGATAGAGGGACCTCCTTCCAGGAGGGAGTTATTCTGATGCTTGGTGTGTTTACCTGCTCCGAAATATATTCCAAAATAATCGAGGGTTTGAAGGTTGCCATTGATACTTCCGCCGGCGCCGACATTATTCAAGCCGTAATTTGTCCCTTTCCATATGCTTGATTCTATACGCCAGTTTCTTAAGTAATTACCGGGTTCAAATTCATTGTAATTGACCCATACTGCTCCTACAGTCTGATCTGTGTCTCTTAGATATCCAATGTCATTTATTTCAAAGCCGGGGGTTCGGGTATTAAGCCCCATTCCGAAGCGCCAGTGTTGTCCGGCGAATCTCCCTATGACCAGGTTAGCGGAAAAGCCGTTTAAATAAGTCAAGGTGGTATCAACGCCAAGATGGTCTGCGTCAGGCCGCTGGTAATATCTCGCGGATGATTCCTGGGTTGCGGTTATCGCTTTTTCGCTTCCTCGTACATGGCTTGCCAGCAATTTTCCATCAATTCTGAATTCGTCGTCATGCCATCGGTGCGAAAAATCAACACCGCTTGAGTAGGCTGAAGATCTTAAGTTTTCCATATCGTCATTGCTGATATTTTTGTTAACAGCGGTAAATATCCCCCCGAGGGTGCTTCTTCCATCGTTGTAATCCTTAAGTGCCCTTGACACGAAATAATTTGTCATAGGTACAATTTGCACAGTTGTTTCATCTCCCGAAGAACTCATTATAACTGTCTCTTCTCTGTTCGTGACAGCTTCCAGAATCCCGATTGACCAACCGGATGATGTCCTTCCTGTAAGTTTCGCCGCGCCGAGAATTCTCGCAAACTGCGGAGTATCCGAATAAAGATCAACTGACCCCGTGTCCATTTTCTCCGCCGCGTAAGTATCATATGGACTAAGTTGTGGGGACCTTCCGATTCTTCTGGAATAGAAAAGGCTTTCCCTCTGTTGTCCGGTGAAGGAGACGGGGTATTCAAATAGATTCGCCCCCTCCATAAAAAAGGGGCGTTTTTCGCTAAGATATCTCTCGTAACGTGAAAGGTTAAGCTCTGAGGGGTCCTGTTCAACCTGGCCGAAATCAGGGTTTATTGTAGCGTTAATGGTCATGTTGCTTGTTATCCCGTATTTGATATCGGTTCCCAGGCGGGCGCTGAGGTTGGGTTCTTTCTTAAACGGGTTATCGCCGGGATCGCTCCATGTCTCAATACCGCCGACTGTATAGGGGAGGATTTCCAGGTTTTTTGATTTGGGCAGGTCCTTAAGCCCTTTAAGTTCGCCAAAGAGAGATACGACCTGATCGACATCTTTAGGGATTGGGCTCCAGAGTGAAAATTCGTTGTTCCTCAGGATTTCTCTTCCAACCTGAAAGCCCCAAAGATTATCTTTATCCGAGTGGTTGGAGTAACGAAGTTGGCTAAATGGTATACAGAATTCAGCAACCCAGCAATCTTTGTTGATATTTGTTGCCACATCCCATACAGCGTTCCAGTTAATGTCACTCTCTCTATCTTCAGACCACATACAGTCCTGTTTTACACCGGCGGGGTTGACTGAGAATTGGAAGGCTGTGCGGTTATCGTTGTAGCTGTCAAACGCCGTGTGCAGCCAGTCGGAAGGTGTATGCTCGTCATCTCTTCTGGCAAGTCTGGCCGATATATGATCGGGGCTGGAATAATACGCCATAATACCGACATATATATTTTCATCATCGTACACTATTCTTACCGTCGTTTTTTCGCTGGAGGGCATTCCGTCATTTGGCTCATTTTGAATAAAGTTTGTTCCGTATGGCGCCTTCTCCCAGTCGATTTCATCCAGAATGCCGTCTAAACGGATTCCGCCGTTTTGAATCTTTACAGCGTTAAGGACACGGGGTTTTCCTTTGCTTCGTAAAAACACAGTTGTACTGTCATAGTCCGACGCGGGCGACCGGCAGAATGCTGTGGAAGAGAAAATCAGATTTATTCCGAGCGCCAGTGAAGCTAACAGAAAAACGCGCTTCACCGGAATTGTAAGTTCAGCAATCATTACCATATATAATATAAGGCTTGAGAGGGGAAAAGGTTTCAAAAAAGATGAAAATATAAAAATTAAATTTTCTAAAACAGAAAATCGAACTATCTTAAAAGAATTGCTTTACGGCTTATGCTCCCGCTCCGGGTTTTCAGCCTGTAAAGATAGATGCCGCTTGCCAGATTCGCGGGGCGCCACTCTATGGAATAAGATCTCGCTTTTAGGGTTTTGTTAATCAGACAATCAACTTCGCGTCCGGTAATATCGTATACGCGAAGGTCTACATGCCCCCCAATCTTCAGGGAAAAACGGATTTTAGTGAATGGATTAAAAGGGTTTGGGGCATTCTGGGCTAAAGTGAACAAGGGAGACGGATTGTCTGAATCAGTAGTATCTCTCACGATTATTGTGTCCCTGTATGTATAATGATCGTGAGATGTCACGGTCAGCACAAGTGAATCAACACCAGCGGGAATTGCTGAGAACAGATTTAATGAAATGTTTCCCGTCCCATCCGCGAAACCGTTCGCGTAGCAGACTCCATCCCAGTACAGCGCGCCGAGAGAGCCGCTAACGTCTGTTTCCACAGTAAAAAAGGTATCGGAGCGGCTGATCGATGTAGCGTGATTCGTGGAAATTTGCGTGGGTGTGTCTGTCCAACCGTCCATAGCGGGATCCCCGAGGAGATTAAGGGTGTAAAAGCACCATCTGTGTGCGCCTGGTTCATATTCATCCGGAAGGTCAATAAATGGAACAGTTTCGTCTTTGGATCGTTGGTTTGCCGCTCCAAGGGTTGTAATCCCTTCGGTAAATATGGCGTCATAGAATTCGCGCTGGTAATGGTGTGAGGGGCCGTTTGTTGTACCCTCGGTAAACCATCCGTATCTTGAATTGCCTAAGAATGCCGCCGCGCAGTGCTGGATTGAAACCAATTTTTCGCCTATACATTGATCAATGTCGAAAGAGCCGGAGTAGCAGCCGTAGGAGTAGATGATTGGAAAGTTCGCGTTAAGGCCGTCGTTGAGAAAATTGGTGTTTGTTACATCAGCATTGATAATTCTCATGACATAGTTCTCGTTCGCGTGTCCCGCGTGAGCTATCCAGTTACTACCCGAATTAATTCCATTATATACATCTGTTTTGCTCCAGCCGCCTTCTTTGTCGTAGTACTTTGTGATATTAAAATCCGGGGGTATGCCGTCAGTTGAGAAGCCATAGGCTGTACATGTATCTATAAGCTGGTCCATTTCGTTTCCACCGTGGGTTAACGGGTTATCGTAGAGCTTTTCGCCATAGAGAGTGGCGTTTCTGAGGTCGGAGGTAACAGGTGATTCCTGGTACAACGTTGTTTTATTGATGAATGTCGCGATATCAACCGCGTTCCCCACGCAGGCGCGGCCGACGGCAACTTCAGAATAGAAATCTTCTTCTCCAGGTTCTCCCCATAGAGCGTCGGCGTCGCTGTCCCAGCTGCCGTCAAGGGCGGCATAGTAGATATCCGAGGGGATATTAGAGCTTTCATAATAAGAGCTCGATACAACTCCGCAATAGAGTCCTCTGAAGGGGACAATTCCGGAGTTTCCGGGGGCTCCGTCGCCGTCTCCTCCAAGGAGAAGGTGAGTGATGCTGTGTTGGCTATATTCGTTTAATACAGCGTTTCTGATTTTCTCGGCGGTATCGCCGCCGCTATAAGAGGTTTCGATATCTTCAATTGTCATAATTTGTGTAAGGAATCCGCGCCGGTTGTAAAAATTGGCGAGACCCGAGAAATCGTCCTCGAGGGAGTCCCGTGTGATTATTAAGTATTGGTATTCGTTTTCAGCCGTAGAAAACCCGGGGATATTGATCGATGAGGGATTATCTACGAGTTTTTCAAGTCTTGATATGGTTGTTTTGTCTGATTTTGGAGTTAGGCCCGAGGGTGAAAATCCTGAAGCTGTTAATATTGTTATTTCAATTTCCCTGAAATATCCGGCTTCATTTGCCGCTGGTTGAAACCCGACTGGACAGAACGAACCTGTCGCGATAGGGTGACCGCGAAGATAGTGTGTTGAAAAATCGGATAGAGGAGGATATATCCATTGGTTTATTTGATACGAAGAACTTTTATAGATGAATCCACCCTGATTGTTTGAATATAGTTTCCCGGGAATAGGGTTTTGTCTTGGGTGCAGCCTTAAGCGCTTGCTTAGTTTTTTCCAATCGCGTTTTTCTATCCTGACATCGATTACTATTTGGCCGGGGGGCAGCACTATCTGCGCTTTACGGTAGGGAATGCTCGGTTCGCCGGGTTTCGCCGCCTGAATTGTATTCGGGAAGATAATATGGGAAAACCCGTTCGCGGCATCCTTCACATAAGGAGCATCGAAACGATAAATAACACTCACCTCTGCCGAATCCGCGGGGAGAGATGAAAAAACCAGTATCAACAGGAAAATCACAGGGGCGGCTTTGAATTTCATATCGTACCTTTCATTTTGCAAATTCGGCAGCTCTTTTTTGTTTTTACTTTTTTCTCCGGGAAGATATAAA
>DAOWMJ010000004.1 GCA_030643145.1 Candidatus Latescibacterota bacterium
GGTATAACCTATGTATAAGACGTTTAATGTTGCCGTTATGGCCTCTGGGAGGGGGTCGAATTTTGAGGCGCTCGCTAAAAATTGCGCGAGAGACGATTTTCCGGCCACTTTAAAACTTCTTGTGGTCGATAATCCGGAAGCAGGGGCTTTAAATATTGCTGAAAAAATGAAGATAGAAACTGCTGTTGTGGATTGTGGCTCCAGAAAGGGAGCGATGAACCCGGAGTCGACTGGGATTATATGTAATCTTTTTCAGGATAAAGAAATAAATCTTGTTTGCCTCGCAGGGTTCATGAGGATTGTAAGAGGAGAAATCCTGGATAAATACCAAGGCAGGATTATTAATGTTCATCCTGCCCTTCTCCCGAGTTTTAAAGGATTAGATGGACAGAAACAGGCGTTTGACTATGGCGTGCGCTTCTCCGGTTGTACGGTGCATTTTGTAGACAGGGGCATAGATACGGGCCCCATAATTGTCCAAAGAGTTGTTTCGGTTAAACAGAATGATAGTGAAGAAAAACTTAGTTTGAGGATTCTTAAAGAAGAACATATCGCTTATTCTCAAGCTGTAAGGATTTTGGCTGAATCAAGGTTTGAAATTTCCGGAAGGAGAGTTATTATTTATGATGAATGACAGGAAAATAGAGAATTATTCAGGGTTAGATGGGATCGAACCTATTCATAAGGGTAAAGTAAGGGATATATATGATCTTGACGATAACTTGCTGATTGTTGTTTCAGATAGAATATCGGCATATGATTCTGTTCTCCCTACTATGATTCCCGGCAAAGGGGTTGTTCTTAATACGATATCAGCAAAGTGGTTTGACTGGTTTAAGGATATTCCAAACCATAAATTGAGTATAGATATAAACGATTATCCGGATTCGCTAAGGAAATTCGGTGATCTCCTGAAGGGCAGGTCAATGCTTGTCAGAAAGGCTGAAAGGATTGATTTGGAATGTATAGTAAGGGGATATATCACTGGATCCGGGTGGCGTGAATACCAAGAGTCAGGTTCAATATGTGGCATAAGGCTTCCGGACGGGCTTAAGGACTCACAGAAATTGGAGGAGCCGATATTTACTCCTTCGACAAAAGCTGATTCAGGACACGATGAAAATATTACGATAGAAGAAGCTGCTTCTATCGTTGGGAGCGACACAATTAACAAGGTAAAGCAATTAAGCCTGTCAATTTTTACTGAAGCCAGCAGGTATGCTTCCGACAAAGGAATATTAATAGCGGACACAAAATTTGAATTTGGATTTATTGACGGGGAAATTGCTGTT
Organism: Candidatus Latescibacterota bacterium; assembly: GCA_030643145.1. GTDB lineage: Bacteria > Krumholzibacteriota > Krumholzibacteriia > Krumholzibacteriales > WJIX01 > JAGHBT01. The sequence continues at coordinate 1,293 of DAOWMJ010000004.1, forward strand.
ATTGATGAAATCTTAACGCCTGATTCTTCGCGTTTCTGGCTCGCGGAAGAGTATCAACCGGGCAGAAAACAGCGCAGCTTGGACAAACAATTTATAAGAGATTACTTGGATAAGAGTGGCTGGGACCATAATCCTCCGGCTCCTGAATTGCCCCCCGATATAGTTAAGAAAACAACTGAACGATATAAAATGTCTGTTGAACGTTTATTCGAGGATATAGATCTGGGAAGGTATGGGATATAGATATGAAGCGTGTTCTGATCAGTGTGACCGAGAAGAGAGGCGTTGAAGAATTTGCCGGAAAACTATCTGAAATGGGGATAGAGATTGTGGCGTCCGGCGGAACTGCTCAAATCATACGCGATTCAGGGGTTAAGGTGACAGAAATAAGTGAAATTACCGGCTTTCCTGAAATTATGGATGGCCGCGTTAAGACTCTTCATCCTTTGATTCATGGCGGTATTCTTGCCGACAGAAGTAAAGATACTCACTTTGTGGAAGCGAAAAAACTTGGTATTGGAATGATTGATATGGTGGTAGTGAATCTTTACAGGTTCAGGGAAGCCGCTTCAAATTCAAAATTGAATCAAAGAGAGATTGTTGAAGAAATTGATATCGGCGGCCCAACCTTAATACGATCGGCAGCAAAGAATTTCCATTCAGTAACCGTAATTGTTGATCCGGACGATTATCAGGAGGTTATATCTTGCCTTTCCAAGGGTGACGGAGAGATTTCAATCGAGACAAGACGCAGATACGCTTCAAAGGCGTTTCATCACACAGCTTCATACGACGCTGCTGTATCAAACTATTTTGAAACTATTACCGGCGAAGAAAAGTTCCCAGAGCGGCGTATTGTTTCGTTACAAAAGATACGCGAACTTAGATATGGTGAAAATCCTCATTTGGAAGGAGCCTTGTATAAAAAGGAATGGGGCGATGACTACTTCGCTTCCTTCGACAAGCTCCAGGGCAAGGAACTTTCCTATAATAACATCATGGACATGCACGCGGCATTTCTGCTTTCGATCGATTTAGGTCCCGGCTCCTGTACGGTAAATAAACATACGAATCCCTGTGGAGCGGCAGCTTGCGGCGATTCTTACGAAAGTTTTATCAGAGCAAGAAAAACAGATCCAATGTCCGCCTTTGGAAGTGTGGTCGCAATAAATGGAATAGTTGACGAAAGATTGGCAAAAGCGGCAAAAGAGGGTTTTATAGAAGTGCTTCTTTCAAGAGGATTTACGGATGGGGCAAGGGATATTTTAAGTGAAAAGAAGAATATGAGATTGATAATTATGCCTGAAGCTGAGTGGGAAAAGGAGTCTGAAGGTACAAATATAAGGGAAGTAGGGCAGCTTGTACTTATTCAGGAAAAAGATAGACGATTTGAGGAATTGGAGAAGCTCGATTTTGTCACTTCAATAAAACCGGGCGAAAATGAATTAAAAGCGCTGAAATTAGCGTGGAGAATCGTAAAACATATCAAATCGAACGCGATAGTGATCTGTGACGGTGACGGAACAATAGGAATAGGAGCCGGACAAATGAGTCGTCTTGACTCGTGCGCGATTTCTATCGAAAAGGCTCGAAACGCGGGGTTGAATATTGAAGGTACTTCTGCGGCATCAGACGCATTTTTCCCCTTTCCCGACGGACTAGAGGCGCTTGCTGAAGCGGGCGTTAAATCTGTCATTCAGCCGGGCGGTTCAATAAGAGACCAAAAGGTAATAAAAGCGGCAGAGGAAATGGGTATTTCAATGGTTATGACCGGGAGAAGACATTTTAAACATTGAGGATTAAGATGCAGAAGAAAGAGTGGCAGGGAAATTCAATTGTAATTCTTGATTTTGGTTCGCAGTATACTCAGCTCATTGGACGAAGGATCAGGAGTGAGAGTGTATTTTCGGTAATTTTACCTCACAATGCCAGTCTGGAAGATATTGAGGAAAGAAATCCTCGCGGAATAATTTTGTCGGGTGGTCCGGCAAATGTTGGTGGAGAAGGGGCTCCAAGACTCGAGGCTGATATTTTTTCCCTTGGAATTCCGGTTCTTGGTATTTGCTACGGGATGCAACTTATTGCAAAAACGATGGGCGCTGATGTAAAGAAATCGGCAAGGAGAGAATTTGGCAGAACTGTTATTAATACTGATCTATCCAGCGGGCTTTTTGAGTCTACACCCGAAAAGCAACATGTATGGATGAGCCATGGCGTAAAGGTTGAGAGTGTACCGGAAAATTTCAAAATTATAGCTTCTTCTGGCGATTGCAAAATTGCCGCTCTTGGTAACAAGTCTGAGAATATTTACGGACTCCAGTTTCACCCCGAGGTTTATCATACCGAGTATGGCAAAAAGATACTTGCAAATTTTATTTTTAAAATATGTCACTGTGCCGCTGATTGGAATTCAGAATCTTTTGTTGATATGGAGATTGAAAAGATTAAAGAATTGGTTGGAGATTCAAGGGTACTCTGCGCCGTTAGCGGAGGAGTGGACAGCACAGTAATGTCCCTTCTCGTTGACAGGGCGATTGGAAATCAGTTATGCCCCGTGTTTGTAGATAATGGACTTCTAAGGCTTAATGAGGCCGAAGAGGTAAAGGAGATGCTTTCGTCTAACCTTTCGTCCGAACTCGTATTTGTTGACGCGGCCGATGAGTTTCTTTCACGGTTGAAAGGGGTCGTGGGCGCTGAAGAAAAGAGGAAAATAATAGGCAAATGCTTTATCGACATATTTACAGAACAGAGTAACAAACTCGGGCCGTTTGATTTTCTGGCGCAGGGCACACTCTATCCGGACGTAATTGAAAGCAAGTCTACTTTTGGCCCTTCAGCGACTATAAAATCACACCATAATGTTGGCGGCCTACCCGATGAAATGGATTTCCAGTTAATTGAGCCGCTTGCTTTGCTTTTCAAGGATGAAGTGCGAAATGTGGGAATCTATCTTGGAATTCCGGAAGAACAAAACAAGAGACACCCATTTCCCGGCCCCGGCCTCGCGGTGAGAATACCGGGAGAAATTTCAACTGACAAGCTTGAACTTCTAAAAAAAGCGGATAAGATATTTATTGACGATCTCAAGGAATTCAAATTGTACGATAGTGTATGGCAGGCATTTTCAGTATTGTTGCCGGTAAAAAGCGTTGGAGTAATGGGAGATGAAAGGACATATCAAAAAACTGTAGTTCTTAGAGCTGTGACAAGTGTGGACGGAATGACTGCGGATTGGGCAAAACTGCCCTACGATTTTCTCCAGCATGTATCAAACAGGATTATCAACAATGTCGACGGTATAAACAGAGTTCTTTATGATATCAGTTCGAAACCACCCGCTACAATTGAATGGGAATAGATGTACACTCGTTTGCTAGGCAAATTCTTTAAAGGGGTTGAATATCAAGCGTTGTTTCTTGTAATCTTTTCTATTCATATCTTTCCTCTCAAGAGTGTTTGTGCAAACAATCTTACTCCTGCAGTTGCAGGAAATGTCAGCAAATCGGACGGGATAAAGGAGAAAGAAGAAAAATATTTCCACGTTGAAGATCTGATCCGGAAAGAGATTACTAAACACAACAAGAAATATTCAAGACTTCACAAAGCTTATCGCGCAGAAAGAAATGGACTTTATGAAGAGGGAATCCTGCTTGCAGATTATTCAATTCGGGACAGGTGGCTTAACATGTACAGGATGCTGTTGCGCGGGCGCCTCCTTTACAAAAGCGAAAGGTATAACGAGGCAATCTCTCAAATAACATCCTTATTCTACGAAGTAGAATCATCTAACGCTTCATGGTGCCAATCAGCTGTTAATAAGACAGTTATTCTCTATATTGACATACTTGTTAAATCGGAAAGTTTTAAGTTCGACAGGTTGATTCTGGAAAAATATGTGGGCGAAATGCCTTTTGAGAGTCTGATTAAACTGTCATTTATCTACAGGCGTTTAGGATTCCTGGACTTAGTATTCGACACCTTGATGCAAGCATATGGAGCAACTGGTGAATATCAGCCCGAAAGTGAAATGGATAGCTTAAAGTACTACATAAAGGAAAACCTCTATGCAATGGATTCTAAAGAAATAACAATAATTACAATTCTTTTTGAACGACTTGGATGGACAGATTTGACTGATATAACCATTGCAGGAATAGAGAAGAAATTTCCTGACGATCACGAAATACAATTGCTCAAAGGAAGGGTTCTTAAGGACAGAAAAAGAGGAAGAGCAGCGTTAAAAATATTCAAAAAAGTGTACGCTCTTTGTGATGAAGAATCTCTCAAAATAGAAGCACTTTTAAATATTGCCGCGTTGCACTACGAAATGGGCAGGATCACGTTATCCGCCCGGAATTACCGTGATTTAGCGAGAGAATATCCCGGTCACAAAAATGTAAAACCGATTATGTACAAGAGTGCCAGGATATTTCTTTCCTGCGGTAAGTTCAATGATGCCATAGAGATGTGGGAAACGGCTAGGGATCCAAAATTTGGTTCCTCTGACACAGGTCCTATTATTACTGAGGCCGTTTTGAAATTGTGGCTTGGGAAAAAAGATGAAGCCTATCTATTGCTCGAGAAATATTCTGACTTGTTTCCGGAAAATAAGCGTGACGCACTTTATTACTGGCTTTTCAGGACAGCCGAAAAAACAGAAGATAAAGAGAGATGGCGAAAAGAACTTATAATGAAATTTCCATCTACATATTTTTCTGAAATTGCACTCAACGGAGAATTTTCTTATTTAATAGGTGGGAAGGGTGTTATATGTGATGGCAAAAAGAAGAGAGGAGAGATTAATAAAGAAGAAATAAAGGCTTATAGCTGGGATATTCCTCAACATATAGAGTCCAGCTTACCGTATAACTCATTTCTATTTTTTATTCAGGAACACGATATTGATAAGGTCACCCCCTTATTAAGGAAACTTGTTTCAGATTTCGAGAAAAAAGGGGAAAACCCAGCCTCTCTAGCCTTGGCATTACGATTGACTGGTATGACCTCGCTTGTTTTTAAAATTCCGGATACGCAATCAAATTGCCGTGATGAGGAAAACCATTCAATATTTCGATTCCCATCCGTGTTTCTGAAACCTGTTTGCGAATCGTCCGGAGGATATGGAATTTCCCCTGAGCTTGTACTGGCTGTAATAAGAAGGGAGAGCAAGTTTGATAGCAAAGCTGTTTCTAAAGCTGGAGCAATGGGATTAATGCAGTTAATGCCGTCAACCGGTTTGTGGATAGCTGAAATGCTGCGTATGCGGGAGATGAATAAAGAGGAACTATTCGATTCTGATACCAATATCAAGCTTGGCTGCTGGTATATCAATTATCTTTTAAAAAGGAATGATCAATCATTTATTGGCGCGATTTCTGCGTACAATGCCGGCATGAGCAGGATGGAAGGCTGGCGTCGAAGATTCAAACCCCGGGAGAATCCTTTAATAGCTCTTGAATTGATAGGGATAAGGGAAACAAGGGAATATGTAAAAGGGGTTCTTGAGGACGCACTGATTTATAATAAACTGTATTCCGGACGTGAAATTGAATGAAAAATAGAATTAAGATTTTCTTCATTATATTTGGCATGACCTTTTGTTTATACGATACCACTAGTGCCGCCGGGAAGACAACATTGGTCTATCCACCATGGCATCACTGCTTTGGGCTTCATAAGGTTACTCAGACGCATCTTAATATTTTTTCCGCCTTCAAAGAAGAATTTGAAAATCCACAGGGGCTTTTTTGCACAAAATTAATTTCAAAAGATGATTCCACTGCTGATTATGACGATGATGAGCTGACTGTCTTCGGGTTAAACTCCGGGAATGGACATATGCTTTATAATAATGGGTTGCTCTCTTTAAAAATATCTGATGGATCCGGAAAAGAAGTGGAGGGATTGAGAAACCCGATTGATTTAACAGGTGACAAGTATGGGAATTTGTTCGTTGCCGACAAGGGAAACAACAGAGTTGTGTGTTATAAATTAGTAGATGACCGTCTCAAACCGATCAATGAAATAGTCGAGTACAAAAATATCCCCTTTGACGATCCGTCAGGTGTTTCGCTCGATGGAAATTACCTATACGTGACAGACAGCGGAAATGACAGAATTGCTGTTTTCAAAGTGAATGACGGGGTAAAAGAAGCGCAAAGTAATTTCAGCACCGACTCGATACTTGTAAATCCTACCGCGATCTCGATTGCTTCAGAAGCAGATGAATGGCTCTATTACAAAGATTATTTTATTGCTGTTGTCGACAGTTTTGGACAACGGCTCTGGAGGATTCCAGCGGAGGGTGAGCCGAAGATCTTCAGATATGAATCAGCCTCGGGCGCGGGCGGGTTCAACCATCTTGATATTGATTATTACGGCAATATTTATGTGACAGACACGCAACAAAATAAAATTCATAAATTCGATCGTAATCTCAGATATATAATAGCTATTGGTGGAAAGAGTAAAGAGGATATTTCTTTTGATCAGCCTCGCGGCATTGCGATTTACAAGCGGTTCGGGCAAATATTCGTATCTGAAAGATCAGGGTGTCAGTATTTCTGGGTAGGAACCGATTTGATGCGCTTGAAGGCAAAAGAAATGTCATATGATAAAGGGAGCGGCAAATTTTCACTCAGCCTTTTCTTCCTCCTGACTGAATATTCTATGGTTTCCATCTACATTGAAACCTGCACGGGGGATGAAAGGTATACTCTCTTTGAAGATTATCTGTTTCCTCCCGGTGTTCATGACAAGATTATTGAGGGTAAATTGATGGAACTCGATCATATTGATAGAGATAAAGTTAGAATTCTCGCTATTATCAAACCTACATATTCTTCCGCAAATTATTGTGAAGTAGAAAAAAGAACCCCTTTAATAAAGTACTTTCCGCGAAGAGAGGAAAATAGAGACTGAGGTACCTTTTTGGCGTAGCTATTGCTACAATTCTTTAATACGGAAAACACCTGTTCGGCTAGAAAGGTATTACAAATGACATTTATCCAGAGATTTTTAGAAATCTTTCCTAAGAGTTGTTTGAGAAAAGCTATAGATTATCTAAGCAGTGGGGATTATGCGAAGGCCTGTCATCAATTTGAAATATACGTTTCAAAAAACGATCACTTTTCAGGTAATGATGAAAAACATGAATTGCTCAGAATGTATATGAGTGAAGCGTATATTGAAAACGCGAAATTACTTAGGACAAGTGGCAAGTTGCAAGAGGCTTATGAATTACTCGAGAAGGCAATCAAAATTGAACCGGAGTATTCAGATGTCTATTATATGGCCGCGGAGTTGAATGAAAAACTCGGCAGACTGGAGCAATCGAGAAATAATATACGAAGGGCGCTTTCAATTAATCCAAACTATTTCAGCGCGAGAATACTTCTCGCAAAGCTTATATACCTATTGGAGAGGGAATCTCCTAAATGTATTGAAGAACTTCAAAAGAGCCTTTCTTGTTCCCCTGGATTCTATGTTGAAAAGGTTAATACTCTGACCCGTGACATAAAGAATGGGTTAGAAAAGGAAGAAATTTTGCGTCAATTCGATGACGTATTACGTGAAAGGCCCTCTTCCGCACAGGTCAGCAAACAGATAGCGTTGGAGTATATACAACGGGGTGACTACGATTCCGCGATAACCGAACTCAAGAAAACCTTGTCGCTAACTCCAGATTTCGCGGATTTACACAACATGCTTGGAATCGCTTACGTAAATATGGGCTCAAAAGATGATGGTATACTGGAATTTAATACAGCGCTGAAAATTAATCCAGAATATCTAAAAGCCCATCTTAACATAGCACTTACATATTATGAGAAAGGATCTTTCTCGGAAAGCTCAAGACATCTCGATAAGGTCCTTAAATTTGATCCTGAAAATGAATTAGCTCTTAATTTAAAAAATGAATTACCTACTGTTTTACAATAAGGTTGAATTGTGACAAAGGATTATTATTCGATATTAGAGCTTTTCCCGACGTGTTCACAAGCGGAAATTCAAAAGAAATATTTTTCACTTGCCAAAGTGCTTCATCCTGATGTAACAGGCGATATTCCAAATAACCGTGAAAGATTCAAAGATGTAAATGAAGCCTATTCGATATTAGCCAGCACTGAAAAACGGCGCGAATATGATGAATCGTTAAAGAGTGGAAATGTTACGACAAAATCCGCCTCAATGTTCAGAGAAAAGAACAAACAAACTGCCGCTCTTGCCTTTAAGGAGGCGAAAAACGCGATAAGAGGAGGAATGTTTGAGCAAGCTATAGTCTTATTGAAATCCGCTGTTAAAAACGATTCTTCGGTTGCTGCATACCATAGCTGGTATGGATTCAGTCTGGCAATGGCGAATTCCAACCTACATGAAGCCCGGGATGAATGTAAAAAGGCTGTCCAAATGGAGTTTTATGACCCTAATTTCAGAGCTAATCTGGGACTCGTCTATTTTCGCGCCGGGTTGAAGAAGCAAGCTATTACACATTTTAAAAGCACATTAAAATGGGATCCTGAAAACAAATTAGCCAGAAAATATATCGACATATTAAATCAGGCTGATAATAGAGAACAGGGACCTATAGATAAAATTATATCCTTTTTCAAGAAACATTCGTAGTATCTCCATCATAATAGAGGACCCAATACATATTCCAAATCAACTCCAGTGAATAAAAACTATTCTAGGGATTCTATCTATAATTTTATACGTGACTCATATTCTTGTTGATTTTTTTTTGTCTCGTGGGTAGTCTTTATTCCCGAGGTGGTAAAAATGAAGAAAACAGCGTTTGTGTGTTTTGGAAATAAAGAGCGAGATAATGCGTTTGTTTACAATGAATCTCCCAGGAACGAAAATGGTGAAGAATTCTTTGTTTTTATTTTGCCCGGTGATCCTGCATGGAGCGGCAGACTTAGGGAATTCTTCAGGATAGCTATTTCCACGTCAAGGATGGGGTCAGCAAAAAGCTATTTTATAAGATTTTTAAGTAATATCAAAGAAAGATTGAAAGAAGAAGCTGACCTTAAGAATATATTTTCCGATTCGATGATTCTTCTCCTGATAAAGCGCGGCAATGAAATTTATTTCCTTCATAACAGGGAGACAAATATAGTACACTGGGATGGTTCGGTTCAAAAAGAAGATATTAATCGTCTCATGTTAACAGTGGAACTTTCCAGTGGCCATGGTAATGAGCAGCCCGATCTTTTTGACAAATCTCTCGAAGAATTATTTCTGCTTAGAAGGATTAGCAGTCTCTCCGGAAGACATTCTCTTATCTTTACTCCTTCTGCTGAATTTGCCGACAGGTATAGGGAATTATTTCTGAACAGTGTGTTTTTCCCATCTTTTGAGGTTCCGGACGCCGATGGAGTTAATGTGGAAACTGATATGCATCTTCCGGCAATACACTGGAATGTTGAAAAAAAAGATGATACAACAGGGGAAAATGGGCTGGATATGCGCAAATTCAGGAAGTTATCAATTCCTCTAGCGTCAGGTATAATCGCGGCAGCACTGGCGGCTTTTATTTTCTTTTGGCCATTCGCCGACAATCAAGACAAAAAAAATGATAAGGGTAATATTCTCTTGTCGGCCGGAGATGCTTCAAGAAAAACCGGTTCCGAAAAGTTTTCTGCGGATAAACAAAAACCCGGTAAAAATATTTACTCTGAAGAATCTTTCGAAGCAGAGAAAAGAGCAGAAAGAATTCCTGAACAGAATGAGATTTTAAAAACACAAAACATCACGCTGCAGGAGGTAGTTAAAAATGCGGGTTCTAAAATTAAGTTGAAAAGATCATGGAGGAAGAAATTTGCCAAGCCCGTAACTTCTTCACCTGTTCTCTGCGCACAAAATATTATTTTTGGCTGCAGAGACGGATTTCTTTACTCCTTCTCGGATAAAGGAGATTTTAAATGGAAGTATAACTTGGGGGAGGGTGTAGGTTCTTCCCCTCTTTGTTTCAAAGAGGAAAAAGTGATAGGGTGCGACTATCAGGGAGATATTGTATGTCTCGATCCGGAAAACGGAGAGATCTTATGGGAAAATTCTATTGAGAGTAAAATCATAAGCAGTCTGGCAATCATAAAAAAAAGTCTTCTTGTAGGTACAATGGCGGGAGACCTCTATTCGATCAGTTTGGATGATGGCGGAATAGGGTGGAAAAAGCATCTTGGTTCAGGTATATGGTCTTCGATCGTAACTGTGAAAGACTACATCGTTGTTGCGACCGTTGACGGGAATTTAATAAAACTTGACAGTAAGGGAAAGATTTTATGGCAAATAGAACCCGGAGGAGAAATTTATTCAACACCTGTATGTCTTGAAAAAGAGAATTGTGTGGTCGTAGGAACAAATAACAAATTAATTTCCGCATTTTCGTTGTCGGATGGTTCTCTGCTATGGCAATACACAGTCAGTAGTAAGGTAAGAGGAACACCTGCAACAGATGGGAAGAGAATAGTTATTGGTACTGACGATGGTAAGGTATACTCGTTCAATATGAGCGGCAGAATTTTATGGATGCAGGTTATTGGAAAAGCTGTAAGATCAAAACCTTTAATATATGGAAAAGTTATTTTTATTACAGGGTACAATACAAAATTAACCGCTATTGATATCGATTCCGGAAATATTATTGATACATTCAATGTTGAGTCGCCAATTTATTCTTCACCTTTGTATTTTAACGATAGAATATTCTTTGGCTCTAATGACGGACATTTTCATTCAATAGATATTGTACAAAAGGATTGATTGCGTACTTCAAAGAATAAAATCCTTGTGGGGGGTAAGCCTTTTTTTAAATCACGGAATTTCATTGTCTGTTGATAATCAATTCATCTTATATTAGTTTGATGATGGATTGGAGGTTAACGTGTTTAAAGACCCCCTTGAAAAATTCTTTGGTGATAGAAAAAGCAGGCTTATGAAAGATTTAAGGCCTGATATTGACGCCGTAAAAGAGTGGAGTAATAAATACAAAGAGCTATCTGAAGAGGGTGTGCGCGGAAAGACTAAAGAATTTGTTGAGAGATTGGCTGGAAATGAAACCACTGATGATATTATGCACGAAGCTTTCGGGCTTGTTGTGGAAACATGCCGGAGGAGAATTGGAAGCAAATGGATTGTGGCAAGCCACGAGATAACATGGGATATGGTGCCATACGATGTTCAGATTGCCGGAGCAATATGCCTGCATAGAGGGTTTATAGTCGAGATGGCGACAGGAGAGGGTAAAACTCTTGTTGCAACAATGCCTCTTTACCTTAACGCTCTTGATAAAAAAGGCGCCACTCTTGTAACGGTAAATGACTACCTCGCCAAACGTGATGCTGAATGGATGTCAGGTATATATGACTATTTAGGGGTAACCGTAGGTTGTTTGCAGAACGAAATGGGGACAGATCAAAGAAGAGAAGCGTATAACTGCGATATTACTTATGGTACAAATAATGAATTCGGATTCGATTATCTCAGAGACAATATGAAACTTGAATTGACTGAACAGGTTCAGCATGAACATCACTATGCTATCATTGATGAAGTGGATAGTGTTCTGGTAGATGAAGCGAGAACCCCTCTTATAATATCAGGTCCTGTCCCCGGATCATCTATCAGGGATGACTTTGAGTTGTTAAGAGGACGTGTTGATAGTCTTGTAACAAAGCAAAAAAGAATGGTAAACAAGATTCTGAGTGAAATCTCTTTACCTGATATTGAAGATGAAAATTTGGATGAATATGCTGTTGGAAAGACACTTCTACTCGCGCGCCGCGGCGATCCCAAAAACAAAAGATTTATGAAGCTGAGAAAGAAAAAAGGATACGAAAGAATGATGCTCTCCGTGGAAGCCGATTACATGAGAGATAAAAAACTTCACCTGCTTGATGAGGAACTCTTCCTGGTTATAGACGAAAAATCGGGAACAATAGATCTTACTGAAAAGGGTAGGAATACTTTAAGCAGCACTGACAGGGAACTCTTTGTTCTTCCTGATTTAGGGCAGCAGCTACATGAAATCGATTCTAACTCCTCCCTTTCGAGTGTGGAAAAAATAAAGAAAAAGGATAAATCATACCGCGAATATGCCTCAAAGAGTGAAAAAATTCATAATTTCAACCAATTACTTAAGGCTTATACATTATTTGAGAAGGACGTTGAATATGTTGTACAGGATGGCAAAGTACTGATAGTTGATGAGTTCACGGGAAGGATTATGGCCGGAAGAAGATTCAGCGATGGGCTTCACCAGGCCCTCGAAGCCAAGGAAAGGGTTAAAGTGGAGGGAGAGACACAAACCTTCGCTACAATAACCCTCCAAAACTATTTTAGAATGTACAAAAAACTCGCGGGTATGACCGGAACCGCTGAAACTGAAGAAGAAGAATTTCACAAGATATACAATTTAAAAGTTGAGGTTATTCCTACCAATAAACCGGTAAGGCGCATGGATTATGACGATGAGATATACAAAACAAAAAGGGAAAAAATTCAAGCAATAATTAATGAAATAAAGAAACGCCACGAAAGTGGAATCCCAGTACTTGTTGGAACAATATCGGTCGAGTTTTCTGAAACATTAAGCCGTATGTTGAAAAGGGAAGGTATACCTCACAACGTATTGAACGCTAAACAGCACAAGAGGGAAGCGGAGATAGTCGCGTACGCCGGTAAAAAGGGAGCTGTTACTATAGCTACGAATATGGCTGGCAGGGGAACGGACATTAAACTCGAGGAGGGTGTTGTACAATGTAAAAATTGCTGTATAGACTGTCAGTCTCCCGAAGAATGTGAAGATTGCCCTGATGAAAAAACGAAAGCTTGTATTGAAGATATGCCGTGCGGACTTCATATTATTGGCACCGAGAGGCATGAAAGCAGAAGAATTGACAGACAGCTAAGGGGGAGGTCGGGCAGGCAGGGAGATCCGGGATCTTCAAAATTCTTCATTTCGCTTGAAGATGATCTTATGAGACTCTTTGGCTCCGAGAGGGTTTCCGGCATTATGGACAGACTCGGACTTGAAGAGGGGGAATCTATACAACACAGCTTTATTACGAGGGCAATTTCTAAATCGCAGAAGCGCGTTGAAATGTATAACTTTGGTATCAGAAAGAGACTTCTCGAATATGATGATGTTATGAACAAACAGCGTGAAGTAATTTACGCGCGTCGTAATGAAATTCTAACGAGCAAAGAACTTGACAGCATGGTAGACGATTTTATTGAAGAATACATTGATTCAATCATTGGAAAATATCTTCCGGAAGATGTTTATCAAGAGGATTGGAGTCTTGATGTAGCCGCCATGGAACTCGAACAAATGTTCATAGTTCCCTTTAAAATTCCGGAGAAGACGGATGAAAACTCAATTAATCCGGATTCAGTCAAAGATGATTTTATGGAAAAGGCGCGCGAGGCGTATCAAATCCGCAAATCAACAATATCTCCCGAAATTCTATATAAATTGGAAAAGATAATAATGCTTCAGAGCATAGACGCCAAGTGGATGGAACATCTGCACGAACTTGATAATCTGAAAGAGGGAATTCATTTAAGATCATACGCGCAGAAGGATCCCGTAGTTGAGTACAAACAGGAAGCCTTTGCTCTCTTTACCGATGTTCTCGATGAGATAAATAAATCAGTTTTGTGGGGGTTGTTTCACGCGAGACTTGAGGAAGAAAACAGGGGCAGGGAATTGGGACGGAGAATTCACGAAGTAACGGACGCATACAGTGGCAATGTAATTGAACAAAACAAACGTGACCTAGCAAAGACAAGAGCAAAAATCGCCGATAATGCCGGTGGGGCCGGGCGTAAAACGATTAGGCGTGATTTTCCCAAGGTTGGAAGAAATGATCCATGCCCGTGCGGAAGTGGTAAAAAATATAAAAATTGTTGCGGAAGAAAATAAAAATTACCATCTTCCTTTTTAATAGCTGGTTTTTAAAGGGACACAGAGAATGAAAAAGGATATCAAAAAACTGATTAATTCATTGCTAACAGAAGTGCATAAAGATTCCGGCAAAGAAGATCCAATAGATAAATTGCAAAAAATGGGCTTTTCGGAAAAAGAGATTGATGAAGCGATTGAGACAGTTGCTCAACGTGCCAGATCTTTCTTCGTGATACGGAAATTCAGCAGAGTCCTGGGAGAATCGGAGAAGCTTATCCTTTCGACGGAAGCTCAAGGGTATCTTATTAGACTGATAGATTCCGGGTTAATATCAGAATCTGAGCTTGGCATTCTTCTGGAAACTATTTCTATTGAGGGTTCTTATCCCGCTTCTGTAAAGGATATAAAATTATTTATAAAGAGATTCGTAGGCGATTTATACGATAATCTTACAAATACAAACCCAAAAAGTAATTTTAGTGTTAATTAAGGATTAAAAAATGAGCAAACCACTTGTAATAGTTGAATCGCCCGCCAAAGCGAAAACGATCAAGAAATATCTTGATAATAATTATGATGTTATAGCTTCTGTTGGACACATTCGTGATCTCCCCAAAAAGAAACTCGGGATTGATGTTGATAATGGATTTAAGCCCGAATACGTTAATATGAAAGACAAAACTACGGTTATCAAAAAGCTTAAATCAGCAGCGAAATCAAGCGAGGGGATCATGATCGCGACTGATATGGATCGTGAAGGGGAGGCTATCGCTTGGCATTTAAGCAAGATTCTCGAGAAAACAGGAGTTGAGATAAAACGAATAGTATTTAATGAAATTACACGCAAGGCAATCGAGAAAGCTATAGCGAATCCAAGAAATATTGATATAAACAAGGTCGATGCACAGCAGGCGAGGCGAATACTTGACAGACTTGTAGGGTATCTTGTCAGCCCTGTTCTATGGAAGGTTTTTTACAGAGGACTGAGCGCCGGGAGAGTTCAAACTGTAGGCCTAAGATTTTTATGCGAAAGAGAAGACGAAATAAGAAAATTTATTTCAGAAGAATACTGGACCATAGAAGGTGAATTAGCTAGCTCGGAAGGCTCATCTTTTGATGCCAGATTAGCGAAGATAGGTGGCAAGAAAACGGATATAAAGAATAGTAAAGAAGCTGAATCAGCGGTATCCGACATTAAAGCTGAAAATCTGGTCGTAGATAAAATAGAGAAAAAAGAGAGAAAACGTAATCCGTATCCCGCCTATATTACAAGTACAATGCAGCGCGATGCCGCTTCAAGGCTGGGTTTCTCGGCTAAAAAAACTATGATACTTGCTCAGCAGTTATATGAAGGAGTAGAGCTTGGGCAGGAAGGAGCTTTTGGACTGATAAGCTATATGAGAACCGATTCAATCCGGATCAGCAATGACGCATACAAGAACGGCGTTTCATATCTTGAACATAAAATTGGTAAAGATAAAATCAGCGGGGATAAAGGTCGGTTTAAGAAAAGTAAATCAGCTCAGGATGCACATGAAGCAATAAGACCGACCGATTGTTTTAAAACCCCCGATTCATTATCTAAATTTTTGGGAAAGGATCAGTTTTTACTTTATAGACTAATTTGGCAGCGTTTTCTGGCCTCACTTTCTATACCCGCCCTGTATCGGATCACCAGGGTTGATATTAAAGCTGGAAAGTATATTCTCAGTTCGAATGGAAGGGTACTGGAGGAAAAAGGCTTTCTTGCTATTATGCCCGACAGGAAACAGGAGGATGATGTCACGCTTCCGGATCTCGCAGAAGGGGAAAGACTAACAGTAAATACACTTGAAGGGATACAGCATCATACCGAACCTCCCGCAAGATATTCCGAAGCGGCTCTTATAAAAACTCTAGAAGAAAATGGAATCGGAAGACCCAGTACATACGCTAATATTCTGGCTATAATACAGACTCGAGGATACGCTTCAAAAGAAAAAAGAACTCTCTTTCCCACCAAACTGGGCGAAGAGGTATGGAGGATACTCGATAAGCTCTTCGCAGATATGTTTGAAATCGAGTTTACCTCTGGAATGGAGAACAAACTGGATGAAATTGAAATGGCCAGTATCAAGTGGCAAGATGTAATTGAGGATTATTACGGCCATTTGAAAATTGATCTCGAAAAATTCGAGAAAAACAAGGAAGAGGCGAAAAAGCTGGTACAGGAAGAGATGGAGGAAACCTGCGAAAATTGCGGCCTGAAAATGATTAAGAGATGGAGTAGGAACGGACAGTTTATGGCGTGTTCTGGATATCCGGAATGCAAATTTACAAAATCTCTCGACGAAGAGAACCTCGAGCGAGAATGCCCTAAATGCGGCGGAAAACTAAAATATAAGAATGGAAAGTACGGGCGTTTTATTGCTTGTTCTAACTATCCAGAATGTAAATATACAGAACCGGTCACGATTGGAGTGAAATGCCCCAGGGATAATTGCGACGGGGATGTGATTGAAAAGAGAACAAAAAGGGGTAAAACATTTTACGGCTGCAGCAAATATCCCAAATGTGATTTTGCTTCCTGGGATAAGCCTGTGGTTGAGGAATGTCCAAAGTGTGGAAGTAGGGTTCTCCTGCAAAAATACAATAAGAAAAATGGCAATTTCCTCAAATGCCCCGCCTGCAAACATGAGGTTTATTCTTAATGCCGAAAATTACTATTGTTGGAGGGGGGCTTGCCGGTTCTGAAGTGGCTCTTCAACTCGCGGACAAGGGGATTGAAGTTGATCTTCTTGAAATGCGCCCCGCTGTGAAGACAGAAGCACACAAAACATCATATCTAGCGGAACTTGTCTGCACTAATTCATTAAAATCAACAAGAATTGAAAATGCTTCAGGACTTCTGAAAAATGAACTCAGAATGCTTGGCTGCCGCCTTCTCGAGGTTGCCGACAAATCAAAGGTTCCCGCCGGGCATGCCCTCGCGGTAGACAGAGAGTTGTTTGCTTCAAATGTCACAAGAGCTGTGCAAGAACACAAACTTATAAAACTCATAAATGAGGAAAAAAAAGACCTGGAGTTTTCAGAATGCTGTGTGATAGCCGCGGGACCACTCACATCGCCGGCTCTTTCAAAATCGATTCAGGATCATTTCGAAAAGGAAAACCTCTTTTTTTATGACGCGATTTCAATTTCGATAAATATTGATTCAGCGGACACTGGTTCAATGTTCAGGGCATCAAGGTATGATAAGGGGGAAGCTGATTATTTCAATATTCCTTTTACGAAGGAGGAATATTATCACCTTGTTGAATTTTTAATATCAGCTCCGAAGACAAAAAAACATAATTTCGAGAGTGCGTGCTATTTCGAGGCGTGTCTTCCGGTGGAAGTTGCCGCTGAAAGGGGGGTTGAAACACTATCATACGGGATTATGAAACCTAGAGGATTAGTAAATCCATTAACCGGTGTTGAGCCATATGCGGTCATTCAGCTCAGACAGGAAACAAGAAAAGGGGAGATGTACGGACTTGTGGGATTTCAAAGCAGATTAACAAGAAAGTCGCAGAGTGAGTTGTTGGGCATTATCCCTGGATTAAAAGATGCCGAGATTCTTAGATGGGCTTCAATTCACAGAAATACCTATCTTGATTCTCCGAGATTGCTTGACGAAAGACAGATGTCAAAATTAAAAGGCGGACTCTTTTTTGCTGGGCAGATAGTTGGCGTCGAAGGATATGTTGAATCTATAGCGCATGGGTTGCTTACATCACGAAATGTCCTTGACTATCTGAAAGGGGAAAAGAGTATTATCTTTCCGGAAGAGACTATTCTAGGCGCTATTCAACGTTATCTTGTTAATGCAGAAATCAGATTTCAGCCGATAAACGCGAACTTCGGGCTTTTACCCAGGGTTAAAGGAAACAAAAGAGAGAGAAAAAATAGAAAAGTTCAAATCGCAATAGATTCCATGAACGCGTTTTTGAGTAAGGGTTGAGATTGAAGTCTTGAATAATCGAACAATTTTATGGTATATTGTTTTTATGCTCTTGTATAAAGCCTTAAAAAAATACTTGGTTTACCTTGCTATTGAAAGAAGTGTGTCCGATCAAACCCTGAGGGCTTATCAGGGTGATATAGCTCAGTTTTTTGAATTTATTGAATCGGAATATTCCGAAGACGTATCATTGAAAAAGATTGACTATTTGGCCGTTAAATCATTTCTGGCGAATCTTTTAAAGAATGGTTACTCGAAAAACAGTGTTTCAAGAAAATCAGCTTCCCTCAAGAGCCTTTTCTTTTTCTGTAAACAAAGAGGATTTATAGAACATAATCCAACGATTGGTCTTCAGACCCCAAAAATTGACAAAGAACTCCCAGTTTTCGCGAACCTGCAAGCTATTGAGAAAATGATGGAGTTGCCAGATATGACTAATAGAAAAGGGTTGCGCGATAAGGCGATCCTTGAGATTTTATATGGAACGGGAATGCGTCTTTCCGAAATTGCCGGGTGTAATGTTCAAAGTTGCGATTTTACAAAAGGGATTATCAGGGTTTTGGGAAAGAGGAGAAAAGAACGACTTCTGCCTCTATCGGGAAAGGCTTCCCAGTCCCTGAAGCTTTATCTTCAGGATACGCACAATCTTCCTCGAAGTGCGTGTGAAAACAGACAATTATTTCTGGATTTTTTTAAGGGTAATCTGCGAAAACCACTGTTTCTGGGTAGGGAAAACAGAAGAATCAGCAAGCGAACCATTCAGAGAATTGTAAGAAAATATTTAACAAACGCGGCGAACTTGTCGCAGATGAGTCCGCATGTGTTAAGACATTCGTTCGCCACGCACCTGCTGGACGCCGGAGCCGATCTAAGGGCGGTTCAGGAACTGCTCGGACATGTCAATCTGTCAACAACTCAAATATACACACATGTTACAACAGATAAACTTAGAAGAGTTTATGATAAGGCGCATCCGAGGGCACTGGATAATTAAATTGTATTGGTCATTTAGGAACTTGATTTACAAATTGATTTGATGATATTAGATAACAAGTTAAGAAGGAGTTTAATATGTTTAAGGGAACAACAATAATTGGTGTACGCTGTGGGGAACATTACGCGATAGGTGGTGACGGGCAGGTTACATTCGGGGATACCGTTATGAAACATGGGGCAGTTAAAGTAAAGGAGATAGGCGACAATTCTGTAATAGCCGGGTTCGCGGGCAGTACAGCTGACGCGATGACACTTTTTACAAAATTTGAGGGCAAGATTGATCAGTACAGCGGCAATATCATGAAGGGAGCCGTGGAGATGGCAAAGGAATGGCGAACTGATAAGATACTTCGTCATCTCGAAGCGCTGCTCGCGGTTATGAATAAAGATTATTCATTGATTATTTCAGGTAAAGGAGATGTCGTTGAACCGGACGACGGAATTCTGGCAATAGGCTCCGGGGGTCCATACGCGCTGGCGGCCGCACGAGCTCTTATTGCCGACACAAAACTCGGCGCAGAGGAGATCGTAAGAAAATCGCTTGAAATAGCCTCTGAAATCTGTATTTATACCAACAATAATATCACTACTCTATCCTTTTAAGGAGATAGATAACATGGATAGACTTTTACCAAAAAAAATCGTCAAAGAACTGGATAAATATATTATTGGACAGGATGAAGCAAAAAAATCTGTTGCGATAGCGCTTAGAAACAGATGGAGAAGGAAAAGGGTTAAAGGGGATATTAAAGATGAAATAGTACCGAACAATATTCTGATGATTGGGCCTACAGGAGTTGGAAAGACCGAAGTAGCCAGGCGGCTCGCCAATCTTGCTGAGTCTCCGTTCGTAAAGGTAGAGGCAACAAAATTTACGGAAGTTGGCTATGTTGGAAGAGATGTAGAGTCGATGATAAGGGATTTGGTTTCAATCGCTATCAACACTGAGAAAGAGAAGATGTTTAAGGAAATAAATGAGAAAGCTCATAATAACGTGACAGAAAGAATTCTGGATTTACTATTACCACCATCAAAAAAGATTTCCGAAACACCGGATGAGGAACAGGAAGAAAGAAGAAAAAGAACGAAGGATAAGCTGAAAACGAAGTTGATCGACGGAGATCTTGACGAAAGAAGAATAAATGTTGAAACTATCGATCGGACAAGGCCGATGGTAGAAATATTCTCCGGGAGCGGTTTTGAAGAGATGGGATTCAATATGCCCGAAGGCCTGGAAAAGATATTTCCACAAAAAACCAAAAACAAGAGCGTAACGGTAGGGGAAGCAAAAGAGATTTTGCTGAGTGAAGAAAAGGAAAAACTTGTCGATATGGATAAGGTCATATCTTGCGCCATAGAGGCTGTTGAAGAAACGGGGATTGTTTTTATAGATGAGATTGACAAAATTGCAAAATCTGACGGCAGTCATGGACCTGATGTTTCGAGAGAAGGTGTGCAGAGGGACATTCTGCCTATAGTAGAGGGATCTACCGTAAACACCAAGCATGGCCCCGTAAAAACAGACCATATTCTTTTTATGGCTGCTGGAGCTTTTCATATGTCAAAGCCTTCTGACCTTATTCCTGAACTTCAGGGGAGATTCCCCATACGAGTTGAACTTAACTCACTTACAGCCGAAGATTTTGAAAGAATTCTGACGGAACCCAAGAACGCGCTGATAAAACAGTACACGGCGCTGATAGAGACAGAAGAATGCGAGATAAAATTTACAAAGGGAGCTATAAAGGAAATCGCTCAGATGGCCTTCAGGGCCAATCAGAAAATGGAGAATATCGGAGCCAGACGGCTTCATACAGTACTGACTACACTTCTTGAAGGCATTCTTTTTGAATTGCCCTCTGAAGAGATCAAAAAGATTACCATTAATGCTGATGAAGTAAAAGAGAAGCTTGAAAAGATTGTACAGGACGATGATATGGCAAGATATGTTCTTTAGAAGGGAGCCGGTATGAAATTATATAATAAGGATTTTGTCTCTATTCGGGACTATTCTCGTGAAGAGTTGGATATTATCCTGAATCTATGCAAAAAACAAAAACCGCTGGCAAGAAATTTTTCTTTAGAGCATACACATCCAGGCCGTGTTCTGGGATGCATTTTTCATAAACCGAGCCTTCGGACTAGAATCAGTTTTGAAATAGCGATAAGACAGCTTGGGGGATCAAGCATATATTTAACAGATAGTGAATTGGGGATCGGTTCGAGAGAAGCGCCAAAGGATGTAGGAGAAGTGCTTTCACGTTATCTGGACGCTATTCAGATAAGAACATTCAGTCAACAAATGGTTGATGATTTGGCGAAATACGCAAGTATCCCCGTTATTAACGGTCTGACAGACCTGCTTCATCCATGTCAGATTCTTGGAGACATCTTCACTGTAACTGAAAAACTGGGGACGATAGACGGCAAAAAGGTTGTTTTTATCGGCGACGGAAATAATGTTTCGCGAAGTTGGCTGAATGCGGCGGCTAGATTCGATTTCAAATTTGTTTTATCTTCTCCAGAAGGGTTCAATATATCTCCTTCGTTTATTAAAGAAGTAAAAGCCGACGGCGACCCCGATTTTGAATGGATAGAAGACCCGATTGAAGCTGTTAATGACGCTGATGTTGTTTATGCTGATGTCTGGACAAGTATGGGGCAGGAGGAAGAAGCGAAGATCAGAAAAGAGAAATTTCAATCTTACCAGGTAAACGATGATCTAATGGGATACGCCAAAAAAGATGCCCTGTTTATGCATTGTCTTCCCGCTCACAGAGGGCTTGAGGTTACAGATTCTGTTATCGATGGAAAACACTCTGTCGTTTATGACGAAGCGGAGAACAGACTGCACATTCAGAGAGCAATTATAGCACTTTTGATCCCAACAGAAAGTGAGCTATAGAGATTGAGAAATTTTGTCTGGCTATTACTTGTTTTGGCCATTGTATATTCATGCGCTGTTATGGAGCCCCCAACCGGGGGGCCGGAGGATAAAACACCGCCTGAGATAGTTGAAACAGTTCCCGCCCCAAATTCTGCCGGAGTTAAAAGAACACAAAAAGTTCAGATTATTTTCAGTGAAAAGCTCGATTCTGAAAGCTTTCGTAAAAGGATTATTTTCTACCCGGAAATACCTTTTAAGAAGATAGATGTCAGTGACAACAGACTTGAAATAGAATTCGAGGGATTACTCCCTGAAACTACAATCTCATTTTATTTAAAAAAGGGATATATGGACAACCATGATGTAAAGGTTGAAAAGAGCAGTTTTTTCTATTTCTCAACAGCGGATTCACTAGAAAAGGGATTAATATCAGGTCATGTTTTCTTCAAAAAGGAAATGATGGAGGGCGGTACCGTTAGGCTGACAAGCATAGAGCCAGATACTTTCGAGCATATATACGACAAACCTGAACTGCGGACATCCGTAGCAGATGAAACTGGCGATTTTTCTTTCCGTTTTCTTCCAACCGACAGCTCCGGATTCAGACTCTGGGCCTTTTTTGACACCAATGAAGATGGCGAATATTCAGATTCAAGAGAGTTTTATCTTCTCTACCCTGATACAATTTATCTGACCAGGCATGAATCTGCATATAGGGATTTTACCATGAATGTTATTGACCCGAATGAGCCGGGTGAGGCAAAGGGAATTATTAAGAACAAGACCACTTTGAAAAGATTTGTAACAGTAAAGCTCAAAAATGTTGTTGACGATGAGCCGTGTTATGAAGCTTATACTGACTCTGCCGGGGTTTATAATATAAAACGGGTTCTGCCCGGGGAATATCTCTTTTCAGCCTTTATTGATATGAATGCTGATAGTTTACCGGGGACTTATCCCGATCCTGAGGATTCGACCCTTACACGAGAGGAACCTAGCGTAAGTCTGCCAGATATAATTAGTGTTGCGCCTGCTGAAATTAAAATAATCCCGGAACTTGAAATTGGAAATGATAAAGATGAAAAATAGAATTAGCTTTTCAAAGATGCATGGTGCCGGGAATGATTTTGTTGTAATAGAGGATATGAAAAAGATTTTTAAGCTTTCTTCGGGTCTTGTTTCAGCTTTATGCGATCGGCATTTCGGTATCGGTGCGGATGGTTTGATTCTTATTCAGCCATCCGAAGCGGCCTCTTTCAAGATGATCTACCTTAACAGTGATGGGAGCAGGGCGGGAATGTGTGGAAATGGAGCGAGGTGCGCTGCGAGGTTTGCTTATGATCATTCAATCGCAAACGAGTCGATGGTCTTTGAAACTGATTCCGGCATAGTGGAAGCGGAGATAGATAAGGATACAGTTAAAATATCTTTAGGCTCTGTCTCCGGACTTAAATTAAATCTCAATTTGGGAACTGCCGCCCGTGCGGTTTCATTTGCCGTA
>DAOWMJ010000161.1 GCA_030643145.1 Candidatus Latescibacterota bacterium
AAGAAGCCATTCTTTACGATACAAGCCCTTCGCGTAACCAACAAGGTCTCCCCCGGCTCCTATCACGCGGTGGCAGGGAATAATAATAACAAACCTGTTTTTTGAATTAGCGTTTCCCACCGCCCTCGCCGCATTACTATTTCCTATCCTGCCGGCTATATAGCCATATGAAACAGTCTTCCCATAGGGAATATTATAAAGGGTCTTCCAGACACTCTTTTGAAACGCGGTTCCCTCAAGCCGCAAATCAAGATCAAACTCTTTTCTTTTACCACTGAAATATTCTTCAAGCTGTCTTATACAATCCGTAATAGTGCTGTATGGTTTCCCATACAACATATCGTCAGATTCTTCTTTTTCCTCATCAAATTCAACAGACGTAAGCCCTTCAGGATTACCCTCTATTCTTATAAATCCAATTTCAGATTTGTAATAAGCATGATTTTCATATGTCATATCTGTCACTCCCAATAAAATTTTCTAAAGAGATATCTCTGCGCGTGCCTTTCCTTTACCCTTTAATACAAATAACTGGCCTTAATCTAACCACGCGCCTGTTAATCCCCGCTCCCTCCATGATATTTACAACCTGTTCAACATCTTTGTACGCGTCAGGGGCTTCCTCGGACACCCCCTTGTTGCTGTGAGCCATAACCGTAATACCCTTTCGAGCAAGTTCCTCTATCACCTTCTCGCCACTTAACCCCTTTCTCGCCTGCTTCCTCGATTTTACTCTTCCAGCTCCATGAACCGCGCTTCCAAATGTATCCTTCATTCCCTTCGCGGTACCTGTAAGTATATACGAAAATGTCCCCATCGTTCCCCCGACAAGAACCGGATGGCCTACATCGCGATATTTCTCCGGGACCTCCCTCCTCCCCGGGCCAAAAGCCCTTGTAGCTCCCTTTCTGTGAACAAGCAACTCTTTCTCCACTCCGTCTATAGTGTGTTTTTCAACCTTAAGATTGTTATGCCCAACCTCGTAAACCGTTCTGATATCATTTTCGCCGGTTGAAAACACTCTGGCAAACACCTTTCGCACCAATCCCGCTATCACCTGTCTGTTGGCAAATCCGCAGTTTATCCCCGCCCGTACGGCAGATATATAATCTTTCCCCTCCTGGCTCTTAATCGGCGCCCCTACCAGTTCCCGCTCATAAACCGGGATATCGTAACGCTGTGAAGCCTTCCTTAAAACCTTTTGATAATCAGTGCCGATCTGGTGTCCTAAAGCTCTGCTTCCCGTATGAATACTGATAACTACGGAACCCTCGGACAGGCCGAAGACTCGGGCCGCTTCTTCATAGAACACTTCGTCAACATACTGAACCTCAAGGTAATGATTGCCCGATCCGAGGGTACCAACCTGCTTTAACTGACGTTTCTTAGCGTGAAGACTCACATTGGAGGGATTTGCTCCCGCAATCCTCCCTCCTTCCTCTATATATTCAAGATCCTCCGCCGTACCGTACCCACGTTTAAGGGAAAAGAGAGCTCCCTCAGTCAAAACACGATCGATCTCGTCAAAATTTAATCTCAGTGAACCCGTAGATCCCAACCCCGCGGGGATAGATTCAAAAAGTTCTCTTGCGAGCTCTTCCTTTCTCTTTTCAATATCCCCTTTCGGGATAGAAACAACCATTGACCGGACACCGCAATTGATATCAAATCCTACACCCGCGAGTGTAACAATCCCCTCTTCGAGATCAAATGCTCCAACGCCTCCTATCGGAAACCCATACCCCGGATGTATATCAGCCATCGCCAAAGCGGCCATCTGAATACCCTTAAGCCGCGCGACATTTCTTATCTGAGCAAGGGCGTTCCATTCCTTGTTTCTGCTTTCTTCAAGAAGAAAATCGATCGAGTTTCTGTCTGCGTAAATTCTGGCGGGGACCCTCATGTCACCTTCCGCTGGAATCTCCCAGAGATACTCATTAACCCTTTCTATACTGAATTTACCGCCCAATTGATTCTCCACTATTCCTTATAACTCCGCTATAATCGATCCTTCTAATTATCATATATCTACAACACATACCGCTTCCCATATCCCTGATTCCAACAATACTACTCTGGCTCCATAGTATGTCGCGGCCTTGACTTCCACAAGTAATCTTTCCTTCACTTCCTCTCTTTTAATACATCCAGCTGTCGCCTTAAGGCAATAGTTGCCGCCCAGACGTTCTATAGTTATTACATTAATATCCACACAAACTAATTCCTCGAGATCTATCTGTGAAAGAAGCCTGTTCAAAAACTCTACAAGGAGATCCTCGAGCTCGGGCTCTGAACATTCAAGTTTTATTCTTCTTTTAATTCGCAATCGATCAAGCTCCGCCATTAACCCTATCATGGCCAGAGCCGCTTCTTTAAAAGCTGTTTCTATATTTTCACCCCATCCCCTAACCCCCATATCAGCGGTATGTTCAAGAGTTTCATGACCATTTCTATTCATGCTATCCCTGCTGTTGAGACAATTACACCCCCAAGAAATTTCATTTTTCCCAATCGTGACATGCGACTCAGGCAAAAATCGGCGACGCGTTATCTAATTAACCATTAAAACAGATACTCAATTACATCCCCGTCTCTTATAATATAGTCGTGTCCTTCTGTTCTTAATAAGCCCTTTTTCTTCAATTCATTCTCGGATCCAATAGATATCAGATCTTCAATATTCATTACCTTCGCGCGAATAAACCCCTTCTCCATATCGCTGTGAATTATTCCCGCCGCGGCAGGCGCCATTGTTCCCCGCCTTATTGACCATGCCTGAAGCTTACCCTTCACTTTTGTATAGTACCTTATCAGCCCAAGGAGGCTGTGGGCCTTTTCTATAAATTTGTCAATCGCTTCAGAATCTATCCCAAGGGCTTGTTCATACTCTTCCTTCTCTTCGTCCGGAAGCTTTGATATTTCACTCTCAACTTTTGCCGAAATTGCCACGCAATCTATTCTCTCTCCCCTAGAAGCAATTGCCTTATCTATTTTATCAAAACCTTCTTTGGCTTGTTCCGCGACATTAATCACGAATATTACTGGTTTCGCCATAAATAGGTTTAACTCACGTAAAATGTCCCTATGATGATGATGTTCAAAACTATTAATATCAATCTTCTCCTGCCTGGAAAGCCGGTCGCGAATTTCATTCAAAAATTCAAGGGTCTTTCTTTCTTTCTTCTTCTGCGCTTTTGCGCTTATTCCTTCTTTCTCGATCCATGATTCAACACGCTCAATATCTGACAGAAAGAGTTCCGTCTCAACAATCTCCATATCCCTTAC
The DNA here is from genome assembly GCA_030643145.1 of Candidatus Latescibacterota bacterium. Lineage (GTDB taxonomy): Bacteria > Krumholzibacteriota > Krumholzibacteriia > Krumholzibacteriales > WJIX01 > JAGHBT01. The sequence goes on from DAOWMJ010000161.1 coordinate 3,286, forward strand.
CGGATCAATGTTTCCCTGAACATGGCTTACATCCGAATCATCGAAAGCCCTCAAGACATGAGCCAATACATCAGCCTCCCTGACATGGTGAAGAAATTTGTTTCCCAACCCTTCTCCCCTGCTGGCTCCCTTCACTAACCCGGCAATATCTACAAATTTGATTGTTGCCGGGATTACCTCGTCGGGAGTAATAATCCCAGCCAGTTTTTCAAGCCTTTTATCCGGAACTGCTACAACACCCAGGTTGGAATCTATAGTACAAAAAGGATAATTTGATGCCTCGGCGGAAGTTTTAGCCAAGGCGTTAAAAAGGGTTGATTTCCCTACATTGGGAAGCCCGATAATGCCAACTGTCAGTGCCATAACACTCCTTTCTTTATACGTAATACTCCCAGATTCTAAGACGGTTAAGCAGCAGCGCTACGCTTTCCGCTTCAATTGCCATAATAAACCGCTGTTTATATTAAGCATCACAATTATAGAACAAAAGAAAGCCCTAGCCCAGTATATATTGGGCAGGGGCTTTAAGTTTGATACTATTTCGTTCAACTGATAATCCCAGCTGCGCACTTAAGCCGATCAACTCCAATCGTCAATATGCAAAACCCGCCTGTATTACAACACTATTTTATTACATGAGCAAAGGAGCAAACACCAAAGATACTACAGCCATAAGTTTTATCAGAATATTCATACTCGGTCCGGATGTATCCTTGAATGGATCGCCGACCGTGTCTCCAACGATGGAGGCAGCGTGCGTCTCCGTTCCTTTGCCACCCAGATTCCCTTCCTCTATCCACTTCTTCGCGTTATCCCATGTTCCACCCGCGTTCGACATAAATATCCCCATGAGAACACCGGTAGCCGTAGCGCCTGCCAGGAATCCTCCGAGAGCTTCGGGCCCAATCAGGAAACCAACGAGAAGGGGCGAACCTACGGCAATAATTCCGGGAAGAATCATCTCTTTAAGAGCGGCCTTCGTAACAATATCAACGCACTTTTCCTCGTCAGGTTCAGCTCTGCCCTCCATAAGTCCTGCTATTTCTCTAAACTGTCTCCGTATCTCCTTTACCATCATATTGGCTGCCCGTCCTACTCCCTTCATAGTCATTGAAGCCATCATAAAGGGCATCATCGAACCAAGGAAAAGGCCTATAACGGTAGTAGGAGAAGAGAGGTTTATCGACTCCAGTCCTACCGTCTTCTGGTAAGCGCTAAAAAGCGCCAGAGCCGTCAGCGCGGCGGACCCGAGAGCAAATCCTTTTCCTACAGCGGCAGTCGTGTTGCCTATGGCATCCAGTTTATCTGTTACCTTTCTTATATCTTCGCCAGCTCCGGACATCTCGGCTATTCCCCCGGCGTTGTCCGCTATAGGACCATACGAATCTGTGGACATCACTATACCGATGGTAGAAAGCATACCTACGGCGGAAATAGCTATCCCGTACAGGCCGCCGCCATATTTGAACGATATAAATATAGCGATAACAAGAGTTATTATAGGCAGGATAGCGCTCTGAAATCCAACCGCTAAACCTGTAATTATTGTTGTCGCCGGACCTGTTTCACTCGCTCTAGCGACTTCGCGAACCGGTGGACCAGAAGTAAAATACTCGCTCTCAACTCCTATAAGTACACCAGCGATAATCCCGGACAATAGAGCCCAAAACGGG
>DAOWMJ010000199.1 GCA_030643145.1 Candidatus Latescibacterota bacterium
AAGCAAATACAAGCCCCGGTGTCGGTTTTAAAACACCAAAAAGAACTATTATCTTATTAGTTTTTTTTATCTCTCCAGCGAGATTTCTCAAAGCCGCCGTGTCAATATCCTCAACTACCTTCTTTACAATAGAGAAAGAACCAATCGAACCATCCGGTACTGCCAGTTGTTCTGCCCTGATAGCAACCAATTTATCGCCCAACCCCTTGTTCTCTTTGCGAAGAACGGCATTTTCATCTGAAAGTTTTTTTACCATTTCACCAACTTCGCTCCAACCGGTACTAAAGGAAAGCGCTAATGTATTCAGCAACGTGTCCTTTTCGATATAGTCCCTTATTCCTCTTAAACCGCATAAAAACTCGATCCTGCTGTTTTTCTTAACCCTTTTCGCCCCTGTTATTTTTATAATGCCGATTTCCCCGGTATTACTAACATGGGTACCACAGCAGGGATTCACATCCATTCCCTGAATTTCCACCAACCGGACATCCTCCACATTTCCAGATAATTTTAAATGCGGCAAACAATTCGAGCTCTTATCAGAACACAATTTCTTAAATTCCTCTGCTGAAACAACGCTGCTTGAAATTGCCAGATTTTTCATTATCAATTTATTCGATTCTATTTCAATATTCTTCAGACTTTCCGCTGACGGCATTTCGCCATCCAGATCTATAGTAGAAACAACCTCTCCCATATGAAACCCGACTGTGTCAAGGTCAAGTATATCGATGAAGAGCCTGGAAAGAAGGTGTTGCCCCGAATGCTGCCGCATATGATCATATCTTCGCTCATATTCTACACGGCCATCCACGGTTGTCCCCACCTCCAGATTGCCTTCAATCAGATGTGATACTCCTTCTGAATCTTCATTTACGGCTAGAATACAATTGCCGCCCAGAAAACCTTTATCATCAGGTTGGCCGCCGGAAACCGGGTAAAAATATGTTCTGTCGAGATACACTCTGCTTTTTGAATCCTCAACCTCTTTAACAAAACGAACCCTTGAAGTAAATATCATCTTATATGGATCGGTAAGATATGCTCTCTCCTTAAAATCCATCAGTTTCTACCTCTTTTGTACGTTAAACCATCGAAGATGCACAGCTTATTCCAGGTGAGTATAACCACTAATGCAGGCCAACAAACCAAGATACTAACTAAATCCCGAAATCACTGCAACAAATTTTTATTTGACCTGCCAGCGATAGATACTTACGCTCTAAGAGTTAAAAAAAAGAAAAGGACCTTTAAATGATAAAAACTCCAATTATTTCAAAAAAAGGCTTTTGTATAATACTACTGGTTATTGCGCTATCAGAAAGATCAACCGCTATGAACTTCTGTCAAACTCCGACATCACATTCAGGCAAAACAGCGCGCGCCGGAACAAACTCTCCGGGTAACTGTCAAATCAACAAAACGGAAACTTTAATATCTGAGGGTGAAGAAACATTATCCACGGAAAATCTGAAGATATTGGGCGTTCAGATCAAAGGACACGTTGATCTTGACGCCTCGATGATACTCAGAATATTCGATCAGAAAAATGGAACCCTTTTCTCTGAGGAGAGAGCAAAAAGAGGCCTTGAAAAACTCGAAAATCTCTCGGCAATAAAAAGCGCGTACTTTCGTAAAGTTTATAATAGTAAAAGAAATGGCGTCTATCTGATTTTGACTCTTCAAAAAGCCAGAACATTCAGCATCTATCCTACCGCGAGCCGTACTTTTGCAAACAAACTTTCAATAGGCTTGACGGTTTCAGAATCAAATTTCAGGCAAAGGAATGAAAATTTTGATTTCTCCGTTCTTTTTAGAGGTGCTACAATTCTCCGCGCGACATGGGATAAACCATATCTTGCCGACATGCCTGTATTAGGATTTCATTGCAATATCAAATACAAAGATTACCGTTACCCGTACCCGGAATTTGAAGAGATCTTCCTTAATGACAAAGTAAAACGACTCGAATCAGCTGTCTCTCTACATATTCACATTAAAGACTCTTTTTCCATTCTCATATCGCCGGGTATAGATAGAATCTTTGGAGAAGGCCCCGTTTTAAGAAAAAATATAGGAAAAAACATATTTGCAGAATCACATGAAGGGCTCTTCTCAACATTAGAAATTTCAATGCGCGCCGGGAAGGTGAATAATAATGTGTATCCAACCTCGGGATTCAAATTGAATCTTTCCCGTAAAGATTGGGGATTATTTAATAAGAACCCAAGTATAAACAGCAATCAGTATTCTTTCCGAGGTAGTTTCTTCTTCAGAATAAAAAGGCCTATTTTTCTTATTCATAGTCGAAGTGTAATTTCCAATAGTGGATTACCCCTTATTTTACTGGAACATCTCGGCGGTGAAACGTCGATAAGGGGATATGAATATGGAGTGTTCAGAGGTGACAACAGTTTTCTCACGAGATGTGAAATCAGGCTTCCCGTAAACTTTACCGATATTTCAGATATAAGAAACACCCTTATACCTCTGGATTTTAATATATTCCTTGATACGGGTATGTGCTGGAATGACGATACCCCTATATCGAAAGAGCTGCTGCACAGCGGCTTCGGCTGCAGCATCAATGTTATATCACCCGACAGAGGCATTTTGAGAATAGGTTGTATGTGGAACAGGAAAACGGCCGGCAAATTTTACCTTGATATTGGAAGGAATTTCTAAAAGATTATCATAGTATCTACACATTTTCAAAAAGGGAGATCCAAAAGATATGGGCAATAGTAAACTGAAAGGCTTTTCAGTACATATTTTCTGGAGTGTTATATTCACAATTCTCGGGATAGCTGAACTCGTAAAAAGATATGAAATAGTTTATGGAATACCAATTTGGGCTCTTTGTTTCTTCGCGATAGCAATTTCAAATCTATTGCGAGAACCTATTGTGCGTCAAATAATGAATATCCCGGATGATAAATCGCCTAAGGTTCTCAGAGCAGCTTCCATTCTTAACACAGCATCCATTATTTTACTTATCATGTCATTTGTGATAGAATTTATCCGGAATTAAACTTACTTAATTCAAAAACAACCTTCTGCTGATCCCGCGCGGGTACCCTGTTATCAAAGACAAACTCAAAAAGGAAGGGTATAAAATTATTGAGATTGAAATGTCAGAATTCAGGAAGATGGACGGCTCTCTCACCTGCCTGTCACTCAGATTTTAGTCTCTTTAACACCCTGGCCGGATCAGTAATGACTGTTACCGCCAAACTTAAAATCACCAGGATAAAAAACAGAGTATTCCCATATTTAACATAAAAAGTATGGGCGGCAAAAGAGCTGACTCCGCATACTATTTTTCCTTCAATATTCAGTCCCAACCTCTTCCGGACCCGGCCTACCGGATCAACATACAATGAAACCCCGGTGTTGGCGGCGCGAAGCACTGTTACTCCATTTTCGACCGCCCGGAGAATGGCGGTTTCGGAATGCTGTAATGGCCCACTGCTACTGCCGAACCAGCCATCATTAGTAATGTTAACAAGATAGATCGCGCCATCACGAACATAGTTTCTGACAAATCCGGGGAATGTTGATTCAAAGCAGATTAGTACTCCAAATTTTCCCGATCGAGAATTAAAAAGAGTCCGTTTTTTACCCGATTTAAAATTAGCTTGTCCAAAATCGACTTTTTCAAGCACAGAAAGGTATTGGCTTAGAGGTATCTTTTCACCAAAGGGAAGCAGATTTACCTTATGATATTCTGTTACGAAGTTACCTGTGCTGTTAAAAAGCCCGGCGGCATTATACGATTTCCATAAACCATCTTTAAACGAATGGTTAATATAACCAATAAGAAGATTTATTTCAGAATCGCGGGCTATTTCTTCAAGCCAATCTTTATATTTTCTGGAACGGCTCAGAGCGACCGGAGCGGAGGTCTCAGGAAATATTACCAGTTCCGCGCCCATAGC
>DAOWMJ010000228.1 GCA_030643145.1 Candidatus Latescibacterota bacterium
AAACCCCATTTTTAGAATATACCTGTAGAATTCTCCTGGATCAGAGTCGGATACCGCCTTAATAGTACAAATATTACTGGAATAGACAAATGACTCTCTAAAAGTTATCCAACCGTAAGGATGATCGTCACGGAAAACGCCAAACTCAAACTTCGTTTCACCTTCTTCTCCGTAAAAAACATCATAGGGATCCACCCGACCACTATCCAAAAGATAGGCATCGGTAATGAGTTTAAAGGTAGAGCCAGGTTCATAATAGCAACTGGATGAATATAATGAATGTCTCTGTTTGCCGGGGAAGTATTCGGAAAGAGCCAGTATATCTCCGTTAGAAGGATCAGCCACGATTACTACACCCCCCTCGGCTCCATATTTCCTGACCGCTTTCCTTAACTCAAAATTCACTATCGTCTGTATATCTGAATCAATCGTCAGGAAGAGATCGCCTCCGTTGATCGCCTCCATGTGCGGCGCCCCAATTGGCCTGAATGACCCATTTCTGGCATCTTTGCTTACTACAATCCAGCCATCTTCACCCATTAAAACATCATTAAAAGCAGCTTCAACACCGCCAATTGCCTCACTCTTATGATTTACAATACCAATAAACTGTTCATTGATAGCCTGTAACGGCATTAATCTCTTATGAACGGGATCAAGGCGAACCCCGGGCAACAGATAGAGTTCTGCCAATTGGCGAGCAGTCAGGCGAAGATCTTTTTTTATAAGAACATACTCTTTATCCCCGGCGAGAAGTTTTCTTATTCGTGAAGGCGTACTTTTAGCCACTCCGGCAATATATTTAACAACCTCTTTCTTTTCAGGCAAATCCCTGGGAGTAACACCGAGAGTATATGTGCTGTATGTTACGGCTAGCGGGTTACCGTGACGATCGAGAATTTTGCCTCTCTTTGCCGATATCCAGAGTTTGTTATGCCACTGCTGTTTAGCTATTTTTTCATATTGTTCGTGATGGACTATCTGAATTTTTACAATCCTGAATATAATGACAGACACTACTGCGAGTAGAAATATTACAACAAATCTCAGGCGTCCTTTTGAAAATCTGTATATCATTAATTCTCCATATTACCAAAAAGAATATTCTTCCGTTCGGTTAAACTGGAAATTTTCGCGGGATCCTCTTCTCCACTTTTAAAAAGGTCATTATTTCTATAGAGAGTTAGTTCACTTATGTTAACTGACGACCCTTGCCTCATTCCCATCTTTTCTACTTCAGGAATAATCTTTGCCGGAGCTGTAAGCTTGTTATAATCAGCCAGTAGCCAAATCTTCTTTTCCCTCAAGAATGTGCGCCTCTTTGAGCAATCGCTTATTCCTTCAGAAAGTGAATAGGAATAGACGTGAAATCCGATATACAACATAGCGAGAGAGGCGGCAACTCCCAGCAGTATCAAAAAATTTAACTGACTGATTTTCCCCGAGAGTACCCTGCTGATTAATACCGGCAAACTGTAACTTTTTCTCCTGCTATTCATCTTATATCCTTTCAGCTACACGCAGCTTTGCGCTGCGAGCCCTAGTATTTTCCTCAATTTCCGACGGCGCCGGCAAAACCGGCTGCCTCGTTATAATTCTTAATTTCGCTTGTTTATCGCAGACACACACTGGAAAATCGGGTGGACAAATACAATCCTTCTCTTCGTGTACAAAAAATCTTTTCACAATACGGTCTTCAAGCGAATGGTATGAGATAATAGCGATTCTGCCGCCCGTGTTTAAAAGTCTTACGGCCTGAGGCAGAAAAACCCTCAGATTCTCGAGCTCATCGTTCGCCCATATTCTGAAGGCCTGAAAAACCCGTGACAGTGTACCGTAAATCTTGTTCGGATAAATAACTTCCTTTACAGCTTTAACCAGCTGACCCGTCCGAACTATCTCTTCCAAATCGCGCGCTCTGACTATACTTTTTGCGATCACCCTGTGCCTTTTTTCCTCACCGAATTCTTTTAAAATTCTGCTTATTTCTTCCTGCCCGGCTCCGGACAGCATTTCCCTTACAGAAGATCCATCTTCACCCATCGCCATATCTATCGGCCCGTCCTCCATATAACTAAAACCTCTGGAAGAATCCGCGAGTTGTAATGATGAAATTCCCAGATCCAGAAGGAACCCATCGTATTTCCGGCCTGCAAGATGCTTTTCCAAATCCCGAAAATTTCCCTGAACCAATTTCAACCGTTTCTGGTACCCCTTCAATCTCTTTTTGGCGATATCCAGAGCCAGACCGTCCCGGTCGATTCCGATCACCGTAACATCCTGATTTGTTCTTGATTTGAGGATCTCCTCGGTATGCCCGCCTGTTCCAATGGTGCAATCCACATACAATCCTTTCGGATCTTTTATCAGAAGTTCTAAAACCTCTCTTTTCATCACTGGTATATGAAACACTCAAATTCATCCCCGTATTGCGCAAAATTAGATGTCGGAACTATTCACTAATATTCCCAGTCTATTTCCTGAAAATCTTTTTCTATCTCCACACTGATCTCCGCATAATCATCAAGGGGCCATATTTCTATATAGTTCAGCAATCCGACTGCAACTACCTTCCCGGGATTGCCAATCATTTCAAGGAAATTACGAGGAATCGCAATCCGTCCTGATTTGTCAGATTCAACATGACGCGACATTTTACTGTAAAACCGGATCACTTTTCTTTTCTTAAGGCCGGGGGGAAGTTCGTGAAGCCTGTTTTCAACATTTTCTTTCCATTCATTCTGAGGATACAGGTTAAGACATCTTTCCTTCCCGAGACTTATAACAAATTTATTGTCATTCTCCGCCGGGACAAGACGCCTGAATTTTGAAGGGATAAGCAACCTGCCCTTGGAATCAATTGAGCATTCATAATCACCGAGAAAATTTAGCATCTACGCTCCCGTTTTTGTTATAACCGGAAAGGAGTAATAATAATCTGTTCTACAAAATCCGTTTTCCTTCACAATTCTCCTCCACTTTTCCCCACATTACCCCACTGTCCCCCACCTGTCAAGTATAAAAGCTATTTATTATAAACTTTTTTCATTGTTTAATCGCTTGATATATATAGGGTTATAAATCCAGTTATAAATTAATTCAAAAAAAATTAATTTATTTAGATGGGAAAGTCTCCCACACCGGAAAAATGACAACTTTTTTTCGGGGAATAGCCGGCACGGTTAAATCAGGATAGGTGACAGGGTTGATCCGGAATCTGCTATAATAAAAGGTTTGTGTCAGCCGCTTACTTATTGCCAATTAACTCACAAGCTGAAGTTTGTCAGTTTTAATCGCTAATAAGCAGAC
>DAOWMJ010000186.1 GCA_030643145.1 Candidatus Latescibacterota bacterium
AAGATAGAAAAGAAAACGGTTAATCCTGACCTGGAATCTTTTCGAGGGATTAAAAGCCAGGAACGGTTTTCAAGTATTCTGGTAGCCGATTCGAATTTACAGGGATACCTGAATTATATTCTTAATGATCTGATGCGCAAATTGACCGTTCATCACGGTTTTGTTACCCTCTTTGATGAATCGGCAGATGGCGGTAATGTACCCTTGGTTCTGGCAAGGCGCGGCATTTCCGGGAAGAATTCAATCAGGATTACTAATTGGTTTTTTGGCCGTGATACCGTACATTCTTTTGAAGGTTTTCTTGTAACAGATATTGGGAGTGACAGGAGAGTCACAGGGGTAAGGGATTTTTTCCCGGATTCCAGCGCGCCCGTCTATTTTTACCCTATAATCAAACAGGGTGAAAAGATCGGTTTATTGTTTTTTCAATCCGGGGCTGATAGCTCTGAAGTTCCCAGACTTGGCACTGTATACGATGTAGTATCAACATACGCGGGTTTTATCAGTTTTCTTCTCAAGGGTGTTATCGGGAACAAAGGGTGTAATAACCAGGCAGGTAGAGTTAAGCGCAATGGTGGATTCGAAACTGTTCTTACTTGCAATGAAGGTATGTTGAATATCTGCAATCTGGCTCATCGGGTTGCATGTACAGATGCGACAGTTTTGTTAATGGGTGAGACCGGGACAGGGAAAGGACTTATAGCCAGGGGTATTCATGAGCTTAGCAATCGCAATACAGGTAAATATGTTCATGTTAACTGCGCCGCGTTACCTGAGAATATTCTTGAAAGCGAGCTGTTCGGTCATGTGATAGGGGCTTTTACGGGAGCGGTTTTAAATAAAAAAGGGCTTCTAGTTGAGGCTGACGGAGGAACGGTATTTCTAGATGAAATAGGCAAGATGCCTCTTCCGTTACAGGGGAAACTGTTACAGTTCCTTGATACAAGAATGATCAGGCCTGTTGGCAGTAATAAAATGAAGGAAATAGATGTCAGGTTAATATTTGCTTCAAAGGTTGATCTTTTAAATCTATGCAAGCAGCAGAAGATGCTGGAGGATTTTTATTACAGGATCAATGATTTTCCTCTTACAATCCCGCCCTTGAGGGAAAGGCGGGAGGATATTAAGCTTCTTGCCCGGCACTATGTTAATCAATTCGCCGGAGAGATGAAGAAAGATATTGCCGGGTTTTCCGATGAGGCATATCAACATATGTTGGATTACAGGTGGGGAGGGAATGTTCGTGAGCTTGAGAAGGTTGTAAAGAGAGCTGTGATTCTGGCGAACGAAAAGGCTTTGATAACACCTGATTTGCTCCTTTTTGATTCATCGGCGATTCATGGGCAGGCAAAAAAAGTTAAGGGAATTACACTTCCTCAAAAGATACAAGATCTTGAAAAAGATCTGATTTCAAAATCACTTGTTGAGCATTCCTGGAACAGGAAGGCTGTCTCCAGGGCTCTTGATATCAGTTATCCTACGCTCTTAAGCAAGATACGGAAATACAGGATAACCGAAAAAGAGTAAGTAATCCCCACTTCGATTTTTCCTAAAAAAATATATAATATTTTCGTTTTTCAATTTGTTTATTGAATTATTTATGGTTATAAGCGCGTGGTTATAGGAATATTTTATTGTCTGATTAAGAATCTTTATTGCTTAAGCTTAATTAAATATAGCAGTTTGCGTTTTCCCGTTTCAGATGTAAAATTTTTTAATACATTGTGAAACAACTATACGGGTTTTAATTAATCGTGATAAAGACGTGCTTCTAATATGTTGTAATATAAAGAATTATGAAGTAGCGTGTGGGCGCTGTTTTTTTAATTCTGGAATGAGTCTTGCAATATAACCTGTAATAGATAAGTAGACTGAAACAATTCCGGCTCGGTTTGCTTCTCCAAATAAGATCCGGCAAGAGATTTGATATACGCGTGAATGAATAATGCTAATAAGATGTTAAGGTGGGGTCTCTCTAGCACCGCGGATTTCGACACTTTTGCCGGATTTTTTCGGTATTTTTTAAAAAAGATTAAAGTAGTGGTATTTCCCTATTTTTTCAACATCTTTGATAAGATCTTGACAATTATAACTTTTATTTTATAGCTTTCTATAGTCAGGAGTATAGATAACCTAAATGGAATGGCGAGATTCCTTGGTTGTATAGGCAAACATGGACATCCCCTCCGGTGTTTGCTAATCTGCACTCCTGGCATTTTTATATTTATCGCTCTCCTGTTGCCGTTGTCACTCGGATTGCTCTCAAAGAAATTACAGAGAAGGTGTCCTTTATAATGGACAATAGTGTTTATTTGAAGTGACACTCCCGGGCGGAGAATTAAAACACGTTTTTCGGCATTCTCTCTGTAGGTAGAATGGTGTATCAGTGTATAATGGTGTATTACAATCAGATAACCTTAAATAAATATATTACTGTTTCTACTTTTTATTCAATGTTTCTTCTGGCACAGCTGTTGCGTATAAGTAAAGATGAAAGGAGTATAATGAAGAAAAGGGTTTTTACAATATTTGCTATTTTAATGCTGGCGTTGATAGTCTCCTGTGATGAAAAGGAAACTATAGTAGAAGTTCCCGTAGATTGCGCGCCTTCTCCTCCACGCGGAATAGACGCGCAGAATATGGATGGTTTTGTGAAAATATGGTGGGCGCCTAATCCCGAGAGTGATATCGCCGGCTATGACATATACCGTGGAAATTCTCTTTATGGAAATTATGACAGGGTAGGGACTGTTTACGATGAGAACCCTGACCCGTACGATTACAGTTTTGAATATTATCTGAGTAATGGAGAGCAGCATTACTATGGAGTTGTCGCTTTTGATGAGGGAAACAACGAAAGTGATTTTAGCTATATTGTAACGGCGACTCCAAGGTATGAGGGTTTGTTGAAACTTTATGAGGTTGGTTGGGACCCTGCTTCAAGCGGATATGATTTTTCAAGCTGCAGTAATATAGCTCAGTCTTACGATTCTGTAACTACCGACATATGGATCGCGGAAGATACAGGAGGTATTCAGAAATTTGTAGTCGATGATTCAATGAATGATATCCAGGATTATGGATATGCGGATAATTTTGATGTTGTAAATTATGCTCCGACAGATGGATGGGCTCCATCGGGCGAAGCGGAGATTATTATTTCTCATATCTATGTTGTCCGGACGGGAGCGGCGCCGTATCACTATGTAAAGCTCTATGTCGAGGATGCAACTGAAAGCTGGGTTGAATTCTGGTGGGCATATCAGTCAGATCCTGGTAACACCGATTTTTCTCCGGGCAAGACTCCCGGATTGATAGAAAGAAAAGATGGTGAAGGGAGATTAATAATAGCACCTTCTCCCTGAGATAAATAAGGTTATTACAACGCTGTACTAAGGCCAGCGTGTGATTAGGTCGACAGACCCCCAAGTGTTAAGAAACGAGGGTAACAGAGATATGAGATTTTCACCTGTAATACGAAACACCTGATTAAAGCTGACGCAATTAGGGTTTTGTTACCCTGAAGGTCGACCAAAGGGAAGAATGAAAATAGTATTGTCGTACAGGGGCGGCATCAAGCTTTCATTCTTCCCTTTATCTTTTCTTGTTATTATACCGATTCTTGATTATTATTTGTCTAATATGAAATCTGAAAATATATTCTCAGCGGTAATTTTTTTTCTTTTATTAACTGGGGTTTTTCCCGGCCCGGCCCCCGCGGCTGTAAAAATACCGCGGATTGATAATCGGGCTCTTCCTTCCGTTGGATATTATCAACAGCAGGCAATCAGAAAACTCGCCGGAGGCGCTATCGAATGTATGGATTCCTTGAATTTACTTGTTATAAGAGTTTCCTTTCAGGATAGCGGATTTGAAATGGACTCTATACAAGGAGTGCCACATGATTCTCTTTATTTTAAAAATGAACTTCGTCATCTGAAAGAATATTATCACGGAGCCTCGGGGGGAATGTTCAACCTTCATTACGATTTGTTGGACGAAATAATTCAGCTGAGCCGGCCGCAGGAGTACTACGGAGAAGAGGAAAAATGGTCGTCGAAAATGGTAGAGATGCTCATGGAAACAGTGGATTCAACTGACTCTGTGGTAGATTATTCCGGATATGACGCCTTCGCCCTCATTCATTCCGGCGCCGGGCGTGAGACTGATATATTTAGAGATTCCCCGGAGCAGTTA
>DAOWMJ010000195.1 GCA_030643145.1 Candidatus Latescibacterota bacterium
GAAGAGTCCGCTTCAACAATTGTTACCTTGTAGCCCAACGCTTCGACTAATTGCGAATCATCGCTTATTTTGCTCTTATCGAGGTTTTTGAGGTTTTCGTATGCTTTTTTGAGCAGAGAAGCGGAGAATATCTGCGGCGTCTGAGCTTCATAGAGACCGGTTCTGTCGATTGTTTTTGTTATAATATTATCCTTCGCCTGTTTAATCGTTGCCGTAACCGGACAGGCAGGTATCGCCGCACCGCTCCTGGCAGCGGCGGTGATAGTGGAATCTATGATATCCTCCGTCACACAACACCGGCAGGCATCGTGGACGGCGATAAGATCGATATCGTCTTTGATAAGTTCAATCCCTTTATAGACAGTATCGAAACGCTCAGCACCGCCCAGGAAGATTGACACATCAAAAAATTTCAGGTTAGGGCCCCATTTGACGCTCACTAATTCTTCATCCTCGGGTGAGATGCCTACTAGAACCTGTTTTACGTCGTCGCGATTGGAGAAAAGTTCTACACTACGGAAGAAAACCGCCCTGCCGGCTACATCGACAAATGCCTTCTTTCTTTTTCCCCCGAATCGGCTGCTGGCCCCGGCAGCACAAATAATCGCAGCAACATTTTGACTCATAGCAAAGGTTCCTTATACATTCTATCTTATGAGTTAATCTTAATTTCTCAAACTGACAGATTTGTGCTGTCATCCTCCGCGGGACGCCTTACGGTGCTGCGAAAGCAGGGATCCAGGAACGTAACAGTTTTAATGGATTCCCGCTTCCGCGTGAATGACAGATTGTATTATTTAATATTCAATTCCTCTTCTTGACAGTTGGCCTTTATCGAACGGATGCTTTATATTTTTCATTTCCGTCACCAAATCCGCCAATTCTATCAGCTCTGGAATTGCACCCCGGCCGGTTAAAATGATTTCCACCGCCGGATCTCTCTTATCTATGAGATCCTTGACATCTTCAAATTTGGCCAGGCCTTCCGAAAGGCAAAATACGATCTCATCGAGTATCAGCACATCGTAAAATCTTTTTTCCGCCGTCTGCGTGATTCTTTTAAGGGCATCGCTGATTGCGGCCTGTATCTTAGTAACGGCTTTTTCGTCCTCTAAAGACCCGGACATATCCCACGGCATATCGAGCGTTTCGACTCTGATTCTCACAGCCCCCAACTGAATTGCGAAACGTTCCCCGATATCGAGGGTCGCCGGCTTTAAGAATTGATAGACCAGAACCTTATTCCCCTGGCCGGCGGCACGCAGCGCCGCGCCGAACGCAGCGGTCGTTTTGCCCTTACCATCCCCGGTATAAACCTGCACAAGTCCTTTTTCCAACATAGCGGCATTATATTTATTTCAGTCACGGAAATAAAGCCTTAAATCCAGGAATGATGAATTGCTACGTCGAGACTTTGACTTCGGGTTCCATTATTTGCCGGAGTTGGAATCTTTATCTTCAGAGGCTGATTCTGCGGGAAGTTCGCCGGCAATACTGGAAGTAGATTCGGCCATAATGGATATATCCGTAGAGTATTCCGGATAGGAAAGCGAAAAAATCCTCTTGAAGGCAAGTTTGGTTTTGTCCCGAAGAAGGTCCAGGACGTAAAATTCATTCACATTTTTCAGGGCATTATCTCTCGCTTCATCGTCAAGAGCGAGCACTTCGTCCGAGCTGAAATCCTCTATTATGTCATACTTCCAGGGGACATTTTCCGCCTTCTCCAGAGGCAGTTTATAAAACTTCCGGTTGTAAATCTCACAGCTCAGAATTCTCGGGCTCGGCAGCGCTATGCGAATCAGATGCTGCGAATCATCGACAGTGTAATCCATTTGGTCCAGATCAAAGCCAAGCTTCAATTTGGCTGTATACCGCAGCAGCCCTCTTTTCCAGCGAACGGTAATCAGGCTGGTCTTCTTTTGCTTGATTTCGGCGACACCTTCGGTAATATACTCCAGTACCGCCAACTCCGCAATCGCCCGAATGGATTTAATAAGAAATGTGCTCGTCTTCGATTCGGCCTTCGGCGCGCCGGCCAGCTTTCTGCCAATAAAGAAAGCCAGGACTCCTATTATTACTACGCTGGTAATATAGACAGCATACCACATATAAATTATCCAATAACATCGACGGCAAGTATCGTCTTTCAAGCAACAAAATAACCGCAAGCTACATCAGCGTCAAAATAAAAATCCAGCCCTAAAAAGCAACCAATGCACAATCCAGAGATTTTCCTTGATGAAAGGGTGTATAATCTGGTATAAATAGGAATGTTGGAAGCTGTAGATTATCAGCTTGTCTTAAGAGTGTATTTCTATCAGTTATTTTAGTTTTAACTTTTCAATAAGCGACGTAAATCAGGCTTTTAAGAAAAGGAGGTGATGTCAAACCACAAATCATTGTACCGCCTGAAGATAGATCGAATATCGTGAAAGTGAACAGCATTATTGGTCGCTCAATATGAACTTTTTTTTGAAGGAGGATTATCATGTGTAGAAAACTAGCCTATTCATTTTCTATTATTTTAATGCTGGGCCTGGCCGGTACAAGCACAGCCCAGAATATTGATCCAAGCCTTGTCGGCTGGTGGACGTTCGAGGACGGCTTCGGCTCGGTCGCCAGGGACCTCAGTGGAAAAAGCGTCGATGCGGAGATTACCGGCGATGTCTCGTGGGGGCAGGACAAACAATATGGAGGCATTCTCCTGCTTGATGGAACCCTGGACGCGTGGGAATACGTCTTCATCGATGGAGACTTTAACCTTCCGTTCTATACGATCACTATGTGGTTAAGAGTGGACGGCGATACGGGGGCTCCCCAGGACATACTGTCGGCCTATGCACCCGGCGTAGATCACGGGATTCTGCTGGAGCTTAGGCCAGAAGGTACCCTACGATATTTGCATAGATATCCGCTGGGACTCGGGGGAGGTTCTAATATCTACACGACTACAACTTACGACGACGGCCAGTGGTATCATATGGCGATGGTAAAAGCCGAAGGTCAGATCAGGCTGTATATTGATGGCCAGGAAGTGGGATCTGCCGCTGACAACAGCGTATTCAATCCCGGTGATACATTTGGGATAGCCCTGGGGATCCTTGACCATGAGAGAGAGGGTGATGACAAACGGCTGTTATTTGGTGCAATTGACGATGTCCGTATCTACGACCGACCGATATCGCAATCGGAAATTCAGGCGATTATGGAAACCGAGCCATGGCCGTATGCCTGGGGCCCCAGCCCGGCTGATGGTGTTCTCCATTCGGACACATGGGTGAGTTTAGGCTGGACGCCGGGAGCTTTTGCGGTTTCACACGATGTGTATCTGGGCGACAATTTCGATGATGTGAACGAAGAAACGGGCGATACGTTCAGAGGCAACCAGGCTAACGTTTTCTTTGTTGCCGGCTTCCCCGGATATGCATTTCCGGATGGGTTTATTCCGGGAACAACATACTACTGGCGAATCGATGAGGTCAACGATCTGAATCCGGATAGTTCGTGGAAAGGCGATGTCTGGAGCTTCACGGTTCCCAGTAAGAAAGCCTACAGCCCTCAGCCCGCTGTCGGGGCCAAGTTCATCGATACGAATGTGACCCTTAGCTGGACGCCCGGCTTCGGCTCAAGATTACACTTTGTGTATTTTGGTGACAACTTTGACGATGTCAGTAACGCCGTCGGAGGGGCTTCGCAGGGATTAACAACCTACACTCCGGGATCTCTCGAATCAGGGAAGAACTATTACTGGCGGGTCGATGAGTCTGACGGCGCGATCACGCATACGGGGGACGTCTGGAGCTTCACTACGGCTGCTACCGGTGGAGGTATAAGGGCGGAGTACTTCAGGGGCATGGATTTAAGCAATCACGTGCTGACCCGAACAGATCCTCAGATCAAATTCAACTGGCCGGAAGGCACAGTACCGGACGATGCGGTTGGCGCTGGTGCATTTTCGGTCAGATGGACAGGTGAAATTGAGGCGGCATTTACCGAAACTTATAC
>DAOWMJ010000044.1 GCA_030643145.1 Candidatus Latescibacterota bacterium
ACTTCACTAATGAGTTTATTGAATTTAGGTGTAGGTATCTTTTTTTTCCTCTCTTTCTGGATTTCAAAACATTTTGTAAAGATATTTCCTATTCTCGTTCCAGTTTTTGCTGAAACAGTAAGAAGCGGAGCATAATTTACAAATGGAATTAATTTATGAATAATTTTTTCAAAGTTTCCGTAATGGAGTTTTTCCTTATCAACAAGGTCCCATTTGTTGAGAATAATTATAACACCCTTTTTGGCCTTATGCGCGATTGAAACAATTCTTACATCCTGGCGTGTGATGCTGTAATTTGAGGCGTCAATAACGGCAAGCACAATATCGGCAGCATTTACACTTCTTTCGCTTTTAAGACTGGTTAGTCCTTCAAGACTCCTGCCCCTTTTTGATTTTTTTACGATTCCCGCAGTATCAATAATAACAAGATCTTCGCCATGATATCTCATCCATAGGTTTATAGTATCTCTTGTTGTCCCGGGCTCTTCTGACACAATATTCCTATCATCACCGATCAGCTTGTTTATGATGGAGCTTTTCCCTACATTCGGTTTGCCAATTAAAGTAATCTTAAGAACGGCATTGTCGTCCGCGCAAACAATTGTTGATGCTTGGAACCTTGATACTATTTCATCAAGGAGATCTCCTACTCTCCTGCCGTGAAGAGCGCTTATAGGGAAAATTTGGCTGAACCCAAGGGAATAGAAATTATTGGACTCTATTTCATCTTCATAGCTCTCAACCTTATTCACGGTACAAATAATCTTGTCGTGCATTTCACGAATCGCTTTGAGAAGCATTATGTCTTCTGATGTAGGACCCGATTTTAGATCGACAAGAAATATAATAACATCCGCGCTTAATGCAGAATTAATTATTCTTTTTCTTATTTCAAGCTGGAGAGAATCGCTTTTCAGGGAATCAAAACCACCGGTGTCAACAACAATAAATTCTTTTCCGTTCCAGATGGTTTTTGCTCTCATCAGGTCTCTGGTTACGCCGGGAGTAGGATGAGTAATAGCCTTCCTCCCGCCAACTATTCTGTTAAAAAGAGTTGATTTACCGGAATTTGGTTTGCCGACAATTGCTACAGTATATGGTTTTTTCATATTATTTCTTTCGCTATATGTTGATTATAGAATCTTCCAGAAAGTTACTTTCCGGAACCAGGATTTCTTTTTGCAATTCATCTTGAAGTTCTAACGGAGAAAAATCGTCAATCAGCAATCCATCATGATTAATTGAATTAGGAGGTAATACAATACGATCAGCGATTTCTTTAGATCTCTTTACGGTTTCAATAATATCCTTTCCTGAAAGTAATCCCGACACTGTCACATTTTCTCCAAAGAGGGTGTTTGGAACAGAGAGAAGTCCAACTTTAAGCTCAGGGAGATTGGTTTCAATCATAGGCATTATATATTCATTTATCAACTTGTAACCTAGCTTTCCGGTAACAATAGTGAATCCAGCTGTAGCAGCATGGATTTTCTTTAAATTTTTAATTTCATTCTTAGTCTCTTCGATAAATAATCTGGACATCCCTACACCGTTAGACAGTTGAAGATAATCTCCGTAATAATTACTGTCGGGAATCTTCTTTTCGGCAAGGAAATAGAATTCATCCGAAAGATAAAAAAACCGCCGATTAGTTTCACTGTACTCTGCTAGGGTTACTTCTTTTTTTTCAGCCCATTTAACAAGTTTCTGGGCTTCTTTTTTAGTAAATCTTGGAATCTCCGGCAGGCCCTTTCGGTGTTTTGTCAACCCTACGGGCACAATAGCTAAAGACCTACATGACGGATAAACCTCAGCAAGTTTTTCGACGCTTTCTTCAAGAATCTTGCCGTCATTTATACCTGGTATAAGCACAATCTGAGCGTGTATCGTTATGCCGCCATCAGCTAAACGTTTCAATATGGTTATAATATTGTTAGATATTGGACGCCCAAAAAGATGCTCGCGAATATCATTATTTACCGAATGGACAGAAACATAAAGGGGCGAAAGATGATACTCTATTATTCTATCTAACTCTTCGTTGCTTATATCATTGAGAGTAATATAATTTCCATACAAAAAACTCAATCTATAATCATCATCTTTTTGGTAGAGCGAATCTCTGAGTCCCTTAACCATCTGGTCCACAAAACAGAAAATACATTTACTGCGACAATTGATAAAGCGCATTTCTTCAAAGAGGATTCCGGCTTCTCTGAAGTGCCGTGGATCTACCGATATGTCAACTACTTTCCCACAGCCCTTTTTTAGGACAAGATTCACACTTTCGTAATCATCCATATGAAATAAAATGTCAAGCTGATCGCCGGCGGGCATGGAGTTAATCTTGATTATCTCATCCCCTTTATGAATAAGTTCTGATTTGCCTGATACTTCATTTATTTTTACTCCCATGGCACTCTCTTTACTTTATTCCCGACGCAAGGACATGTGGTTTTTGCGGCAGTTGACTATAACCCTGAAGAAACCAGAGAGAAAAGTAAAAAAGCGGGCAACGGGATTCGAACCCGCGACCTTCAGCTTGGGAAGCTGATACTCTACCAACTGAGTTACGCCCGCGTTAAAATGAAATTATCAATTTTCACACTCTCTGTCAAGTAACTTGGAAGCGGTTGCATAGGAATCGTCTTTATCAATATCGATCCACGTGACCCCTTCTTCTTTTCTGAACCATGTTATCTGGCTCTTCGCGTACTGTCTTGTTTTTGCCGATATTATTTCTTTCATTCGGTTGTAATTAATATCATTCTTCAAGAAAGATATCACCTCTGGATAGCCAAGAGTTCGCATTCCCGGCCAATCAGGGCTTGCTCCGAAGGCAAGCAATTCTTCTACTTCTTCTAACCATCCGGATTGGAGCATTCTATCAACTCTATGATTAATTCTTTCGTGGAGCATCGTTCTTTCTGTATTTAGTCCGATTTTTATGGATTGGATATTAAAATCGTCAAACCGTTTTTGTTTTCTAATGTGTTCGCTGAGAGATTTTCCTGAAAGTGTATATACTTCAAGCGCCCTCGTAATTCTGTAGCGGTCGTTTTGGTGGATTCGTTCTGCGCTTTCTCTATCGCAGGAAAGAAGTTTTTTGTGGAGCAAAGATGTCGTTATATTTTGAACACTTTCTGCAAAAGATTTTCGATCATCTTCAGCAAGATTAATATTAAACAAACCATTAAGAAGGCTCTTCAAGTATAACCCCGAGCCTCCCACAAGAAACGGTATATTTCCACGGGATACTATAGCATTTACTGCTTCTCTTGCCTTGTTTGAAAACCACACGGCGTTTCGTCTTTCATCCAAATCAAGGATGTCAAGCAGATGATGAGGAACATCCTTACGGTCATCCCGAGAAGGCTTAGATGTACCAATATTGATCCCCCGGTATATTGTCCTTGAGTCTACACAGACTATTTCACCTTTTCGTGAAAGTGAAAGCTTCATGGCAAGATCGCTTTTACCGATTCCTGTTGGTCCGAGGATGATGACTTCTTTCATCATTCCTCCGTTGAAGCAGGTCGGTTAAAACGTTTTTCGAGATCAGAAAGATTCACGCGCAGGATTGTAGGGCGGCCATGCGGGCATGTAAACGGATAATCTGTCGCGAAGAGTTGGTCCACAAGACTTTCCATCTCTTGATTAGTGAGTTTTTGACCGAATCTTATGGCTGAATGGCAGGCGAATCGTTTTAATATTTCCTCAAGCTCTGTTTTGTCTCTTCCAATCTCGCCAAGTATATCACGCAGTAGTGAACCTTCATTCCAGTTTTTAATGCCGGCGGGGATACCTCTTACAATAATTGTTCTCATGCCGAAAGGCTCAACTTCAAATCCAATACGAGGAAGGATATCCGAATAATCTTCGAGTTTCTTATATTCTCCGGGTGTTAATTCAATGGTCGCGGGGAAAAGTAAAGACTGAATAGTTGGATTTGCTCCGGCAATATTTTTTTTCGCTCTATTATAAAGTATTCTTTCATGAGCGGCATGCTGGTCTATTATAACCATTGCTCCCCTGATCTGAATCAGTATGTAGCTATCGTGAAGCTGCCAGTAAAGTTTTGTTGATTTAAATGGCTTTTCTACATCATTTTCTTCAAATAGAGATTTCGGAGATTCTCTTAGCACAAAGCCGCCGTCTATACCGTCTGTCTTAGCGTCTCTATAATTTTCTATACTCGTAACCGGGTTATACGCGTGCCTCATTTCCAATTTGGATTTTTCTCTTACCTTCTCGTCCGGAAAAATGCTTTTGTAAACAGATTCAACTTTACTCTGAAACGAGATGGTCTTTTTGCCTTTAACAATTTCGCGGATAGAAGAAAACACCAGACTGTGTATGTCTTTTTCGTTTTTGAACCTGATCTCAGATTTTGCGGGATGTACATTCACGTCTATCATGTCCGGCGGTATATCAAGAAAGAGAACAGCAATAGGAAAACGATTGTAAGGTATCACGGATTCATAGGCCCGCCTAAGGGCATATCCCATTACTTTGTTTATAACATGTCTGTGGTTCACGAAAATGTATTGCAATGTTCTGTTCCCTCTTGTCACTTCGGGAGATGAAGTATACCCATAGAGTCTTAAATTATCCATTTCAGTATCGAAATATTTTAAGTTGCGGAAAATTCCGCTTCCTATGACTGCCTCAACCCTCTCATTTAGAGTAGACGGATTGTAAGAAATGATATCCCTCCCATTTCCTTTCAGCGTCATACCGACCTCAGGAAATGACAGACTGAGTTTCTGAATAAGAGAGCTAATTCGCCTAAGTTCAGCGGAATCGCTGGAAAGAAATTTCATTCTAGCAGGAAGATTAAAGAAAAGACGCTCAACAATTATAGTGGCTCCCACTTCCCTCGGCAGAGGAGTTTCTTTTATAAGTTTCTCTCCCTCCCAGATCATTTCCCTGCCCACGTCATCTTTTTCGGATTTTGACGCTATTGTAAGCCTACTAACAGATCTTATACTGGCGAGGGCTTCTCCTCTGAACCCCAGGGTTTTGATATTCTCTATATCTTCAAAATCAACAATCTTGCTTGTAGAATAATTTCTCGTAGCCAGTGAGATTTCACCGGCAGATATGCCATGTCCATTATCTTCAATCTTTATATATTTCTTCCCTCCGTTTTTCACTGTCAGAGAGATTCTGGTCGCGCCGGCATCCAGAGAATTTTCCATCAATTCCTTAACAATATTCTCCGGTCTTTCAATAATCTCGCCCGCAGCTATTTTCCCGGTGGTTTCCTGTGATAAAGTTCTGATATAAGTCAATAAAAACCCTCATTCCCAACTTAATTCTTAGCCAAACTGCTTAGCATAAAGACAAGATAACATACCTTCCATACTTCGGGCAACGTATAATCAATTAATAGGAAATTATTAAAGAAATTAGCAGAGGAATACAGCGCTAGTTAAATATTTAATCTTAGGACACGTTTTAAAAAGAACTCGCCATGTGGAGTATCATTTAATATGAGCCAAGTTTATGAGTACGGTAACCATTCCCTCAAAAACTGTATTCTGAGGGTAGTGAATAATCATATCGGAAAATCCGTCGTTATTCAGATCATAGCTTGAAAGATTCCCAAAGGCATTAACCTTCACTTTGGCGACGGAATCATCCGAAAACAACTTGTCATCACCCTCTACACCAAGATATATCGAAAGCTCATCCTCATCTGTCGCATAGACAAAATCTTTCCTTTTATCACAATTGTAATCCCCTTCAAAGTTCAATGCCGGCGCGTCGGATTCCCCGGAAAAATCTATCTTGAGTTTAACTTTCTTTGAAAAATCGGGTCTGTCTGAAAACGATCCGTTCTCATTCAGAAGAAAAATATTAAAATTTATCGGTAGGGATCTTGTTAAAAGAATACGAATTATAGATGCAATACTGATCTTTACAGATGGCATAATAAGGTCCAAACGCCCGTCGCCATTGACGTCACGAATCATGGTTTCCGCCGAAGCAGTCCCCTCGGAAATTATAACCTGTTGAGGTATGTCGCTGTAGTTACTCGGGCCACCAGGATATATATTTAGGACTCCCCTTAAACTTGTAAGACCCTTGGCTGTTTGCTTTGTTACAATAGCGTCGGCGTATCCATCTGCGTTAAGATCATTCATTGTTGTTGTTGTCTGACTTGTTCCTTCGATCTTCTCTTTTTTTGTACGCACATCAAAATTTATCTCCTGCTCAGACACGGAAGAAAAATTACCATCCTTTCCTTTTAGATAAACAGATAGCTTGTCTTTATTTGTTACTATTAAATCACGCCGGCCATCATTGTTATAATCAATAAGATTGATTGACGGAAATGAGAAGAATGACGTAAGTCCTGAAGTCCTGAACCCATTGTAATCATCAATTCCCCAGCTTCTGACGCGTGTATCAAGTTTTATAGAAATCATGTTTTCAGAAGCGAAAAATCCTGTAGAATCACGCGAATAGATTGAAAAACCATCAAATTTGAATGCTCCGATTTCATCTTTACCATCATCATTCCAGTCTTTGACACAGTTTATCAACGGAATATTAGTTTTGGACGGCGAAATCATCATACCTTCAATCGTGAAAAGAACTGAAGGCGAAGTTTCATAAAAAGAACCGGTTATTGAATAGTATTTTATTTTATCAGATGTAAAATAAACAATCTCCTTCTTACTATCCCCTGAAATATCTCCCGTATCCATTATGACGGCAAGTGTGTCTATTTCCCATGACTGATCGGCAGCGGGCGAGAAACCATTATCTTGGCTTTGGTGAAAAATGGATATCCACCTTGTTTCATTCGGAGACAAACCTTTCCTGTGTATAATAAGAATATCTTTCAGGCCATCGAGGTCAAGATCCTCAACATGAATTTCCAGAAGTTTATCTGCTATGCCGAGTTTAGATATTAAAAAGTCTGGTTTATCGTCCGCAGATAAATCGCCCGTAGAGGATATAAGCAGAAATATTGTTACAAAAAAATGTGTTATAATATATTTTCTAAACTTGTTTGTCATATTCATTCTCAATTTTTACTCCCATGTTTATTGAAAAGATGTAATACGTTAGAAGGTTATTTCCTTTCTTTTAATAATAAGTTGTCCCGCTGCTATTGAAACGATCATATATACACCCGAGACAGAAAGTGTCCGCCATACAAGATTTGACCAGGAAAGAGGAAGCGGTAGCCCCTTGGTCATAGCTGACATTTGCTCGAATGGCAATGAAATGAATGTGCTTAGCAAAAAACCTTTTAGAACGGGGAATATCCCAAGTGTCGCCATAAGAAGACTAAAGGCAAGAATTGTAGCGATCGATGAACCAGGTCGATAAAAGAGAGTTGAAATTGCTGTTGCAAAACTAACAACCGCACACAATGTCCAGAATGTAAGAGCAAGAACAAGAAAAAGCTTTCCCCACATACTCCATGCTGAATGGATAAGATAATTCTTCTCCATAAGGCCGGTTAAATCGAATTTAAACCAGGCGAGGCTTATCACTAGTATTGCCACAAAGAGAAGGAGTATTCCGGCAATCAGGTATAAATATAGTGTTTTGGCCGTAAGCCAGGTGCTTCTTGCTACAGGCCTTACCCAGGCGGATTTAACAGTTCCCATCGCAAATTCGTTCGAGATCTGAAAAGAAGTAATAACAACAAGAGCAAGCGCGATGATATTGACCATCCATCCAAGACTCGCGGATGCGACATAGAAACCGCTTGGTATACCAATAAAGTTCTTTTCAGCCGCAGCGCTTAACCCAATAAAGAGAAATATGGTAAGAAGAACAATAATCACGGGTATTATAAACCTTGTTCGGCTTCTTCTGAGTTTATAAATTTCCGCCGAAAGAATTCCTAATAGATTACTTTTCATTCTTGTTCCCCTTTGTAAGGCGCAGGAAAACACTCTCAAGGGATTCGCGTTTTTCATTTATCTCTTTAACAAAGACTGAATTTTCTATAAGAAATTGGTTTAATTTACCAGTTTCAAGATCAGACGCAATTATCTGTATCTTACCATTCGGTAGAAGGGTTACATCATTAACATTATCAAGTTTCTTAAGCAATTCAATAACTGAACAAGGATTATCACAAACCAGTTCCACTATCTCTCCTGTAGTAAGCTCAAAGGGAGAACCGGAAGCAATGATAGTTCCTTCGTGTACAATTATTACTTTGTCGCAAACTTGTTCCACCTCTTCCATTCTGTGTGAAGCCAGAAAAACCGTTCTTCCCTGTTCATGTGCAAGTTTAGGGAGAAGTTCCCGCACATAAGCAATTCCAGACGGGTCAAGACCATTTGTAGGCTCATCTAGAAGTACAAGTTTAGGGTCGGGTAAGAGAGCCGAGGCAAAACCCAGGCGCTGTTTCATGCCCCATGAATATTCGTTTACCTTTTTAGATCCCGCTTCGTTCAACCCTGCAAATGAAAGAAGCTGTTGAATATCCTGAGTATTACCTCTTTTCAACCATTTGCTGATTACATTGAGATTTTCGGCGCCTGTAAGCCCCGGATAAAAAGCCGGTGAATCGAATTGAACCCCCAGGCTGGACATAGCGGCTCCTGTTTCCTTTTGTACATCTTTACCATCAATAAGAATGCGTCCTGTTGTTGGTTTAAGAAGAGAGCAAATTAGTTTGAAGGTTGTTGTTTTTCCTGCTCCATTAGGTCCCAGAAAACCATAAACGCCTGGAGAATCTAAAATGAGGTTGATCTTATTCAGCGCCCTTGTTCCGCTAAAATCTTTGCTGAGATCCTCAATTTCAAGTACAGAAATTTTCTTTGTTAACATAATATACGTTCCTAAAATGATCTTTGTGCGCGAATAATTACACGCGGGCTAAAATCGTTGCTGTCAAGATCCTCCGCCAGATAAATACCTAGATAAGGAAGAAAGGAGTTGCCCGATACGCCAATACCAACAGTTTTTTTCCATTTATTAAAAGGACTGCTCAGAAATCCGAGGGGCGCTTTTTTGTTTTCAGAGTCAACTAGAATACCGATATCTGAAAAAAGAAGAAGGTCAGCCCTGGTAAACAGAATTCTAAGAAGGGGCAATTCAGGAAGTCCGCTTCTAAGCTCCCCGGACAAAAGAGCAAGCCGGTCCCCCCTATGAACTGTAAATGGATCGTCTCTCAATCCTCTTATCCCTGTATATCCGGAAACGGAGTGAGTTAATTGCCTGGGCAATTTATCAAATGATGAAAATAGTTTGCATCCCAGATCAAACTTGAGTCCAGCTGGGAGTTCAGTGTACCGTGCTACATCCAGGTTAAAGGCTGAATAAGAAAACTTACCGGGGCCGTCGGCAATACCCTTCTCAAAAAGAAGTCCTAATCTCCAACCGTTGTATTTCCAACCTGTTTCATCACGCGTATCAAAAATTAGATTAATTCTCGCGGCGAATCTCTCTCCTTCATCAATATCAGGGTTCTTTCTCCATTTTCTATCTCCTCTGAAAAGGGATGGCATTGAACCTGCGCTCAATGATATATCGCTCTCGAAGGAAAGGAAAGATTCAATTACAAGGGTTTTCCCGGCCTTAATTACGAGACCCGCTTCCCCTCCTCTCTTTTCGTAATAATTAGTAAAATTATCACCTGACAAGATTATTGCGGTTCCATTTTCAAGGCGGGATGATTGCCACTTATCATTTGTATCCGTTTTCTTAAATGCCCTCGCGACAAAATCAAATCTTCCCGAGACGATCGGTACTTTTAATTCCGCGTCAAACCCGAAAAACCCTCCCGTTTTTTTCCAAATGGGAATATGAAGACGGGCGTGCCACGAGGTATAGGGATCTTTGTGTTTTGGATTATAACGTGTTAACCCGGTTCTCAAAATATTGTAATCGACACGGCATGGATAACCAGGCTTTAGAGAAAATTTTGTTTTTAGAGCCCGTGGATCTTCTTTCTTTATAAACACCAGTTTTCCATTATCTTCGAATTGTTTATGGTCGAGGCGGCATTCGCACTTGTAATAACGAATACCTTTCATAATTTTCGCTTGTCTCGATTTGTAATCACTACTATTAATAAGCTCGGCCTTACCAGTAATCTTCGCTCCCCCTGTAAGAACGAGTTTGCCGTTTATCACCCACGCGTCTCCTCGAAGTACCCCGCCGCTCTGAATATCAAGAGAACCGGCAACAATAATCAATGGACCGTTAATAGTATCTCTTCTTGAGATCATAAATGGCCCGTAGTTGATTGTTCGTCCCTGGATATTCAGAATATCGGTTAATTCATCAGGTGATATCTTTGTATATACCTCTTGAGCGGGAAAAGATGCGTTTGAAATTGAAGTCCCTGATAAGGAAATTACTGAAAATATTGCTGACAATATTATTGTTCTTCTAATTCTCATAGTTGGGCAGTTTATCACATGTTAGATTATGAATCACGGATTTATTTTAGTTCTCTATTTCTTTTATACGAGTGCTCATGGTCTTTGTTACAGTAAAAAATATATCAAACAAAATTTGACCGCGTGGCAAACCAGAGGTTATTATAATCCGGAATGAAACAATGATTTTTTTAAACAGATAAATCATTAATTAATAAGAACTCTTAATGCTAACTGGAAGTATTAACCATTGGGCAAATTATTTCAAAAACATCGAACGTATGTATTTGGCGCGTTAATATTTTCTAGCTGTCTGACTATCTCTTCTGAAAGAACGGCGTCAGCACAAATTAAAGCCGATTCTCTGAACGCTGAATATTATTTCTATAATGGCCTGGATTATGGAAGCCAATCTCTGATAAATCCCCTAAGGCTTATTCTTAACGGCGGGTTGGGAATACTTCAGGTTGATAATCGCAGCAATAATCTCTCAGATATAGATTTCAAGACCGGGATTGAGAATCTCTGGCGGAATCTGAGCCATCCTTTTAAGGCTATCAGCGAAGAAGGCGAAAAAGAATTCTTTCTCAATCAGGTTTTACCAATAAGTTTTAACCGTCACAAGGCGTATTACTGGCCTAATTATACATTGCATCTTATCGGTGGAGGGATGTCATACAGAATGATGACCGAGTGGTTTGACCTGCACAAGTACAATCACCCGAAAACCTATTCAATTATGACGATGGCTGTATACCATCTGTTGAATGAAGTTGTTGAAAACAGCAGATATGTTGGCTATAGCACCGATCCGATCGCTGACCTGTATA
>DAOWMJ010000007.1 GCA_030643145.1 Candidatus Latescibacterota bacterium
AAATGGGAAATTTGTGATGCCCTTCTAAAAGAGGGTATAGATAGCGAAAAGATAATCGATTATACTGTTGAGATATTGGAAAAGCATGGATATCTCGATGACCGCAGATTCACATCCGGGTATATTCACTATAGGATGAAGCGCCGGCCATCGGGCCCGCATTTTTTAAGACGGAAATTACTTGCGGTGGGCATTGATTCAGGTATCATTGAAGATGAAATAAATATTTTCTTTAATACAAAAAAAGAGATGGATATCGCGGTCGATCTTGTTATTGGAAGGTTTTCGCCGGAGATAAAAAGAGAACGGCTGGTTAGAAAAGTTAATGGTTTTCTCCAGGGGCGCGGGTTCAGAAGTGAAGTAGTTAATGATATTTGCGCGAGGTTGGCAAGAAAAGAGATACTGACGGGTTGAGATGAATATGAAGATAAAATCGGCTCATGCGATAAGACGGGCATATATAGATTTCTTTGCGGAAAAGGGGCATACGGAGGTTCCAAGCGCTCCTTTGGTTCCAAGGAGCGATCCAACTCTCCTTTTTACATCCGCCGGCATGGTACAATTCAAGGATAAGTATCTAGAGACTGATCGATTGCCATACAAGAGAGCTGTCAGCGTTCAAAAATGTTTAAGGGCAGGTGATCTGGAGAATGTCGGCAAGACTCTCCGCCATCACACATTTTTCGAAATGCTTGGAAATTTCAGCTTTGGTGATTATTTCAAAGAAGATGCTATTCTATGGGCGTGGGAATTTGTAATCGAAATTCTCGGACTTTCCGCTGACAAGATCTATATCAGTATTTTTAAGGATGACGAGAAAGCCTTTCAGATTTGGAACACAGGCGTCGGTATTGCTGAAGCCAGAATATTCAGGTTGGGAAAGAGTGACAATTTCTGGGGCCCTGTGGGTGAAACGGGAATCTGTGGTCCCTGTTCAGAATTGTATTATGACACCGGTGAGAAGAACGGGTGCGGCAGTCCCGATTGTGCCCCCGGATGTGATTGTGACAGATATATTGAATTCTGGAACCTCGTATTCCCACAGTATTGGTTGGAAAAATCAGGGGAATACAAGTTGTTGAAAAAACCTGGGATTGATACCGGATTGGGGCTTGAAAGGACGGCGACAATAGTGCAGGGTGTGGAGGATAATTTTCATACAGATCTCTTTAGACCCATTGTCGAAAGAATTACCGATATTTTGCCCCGGAATGCTGTAGAGATAGTAGAGGACAGAATGGGCGTCAATATGATAGCCGATCATATAAGGGCTCTCACATTTACTTTGGCGGAGGGAATTTATCCCTCAAATGAAGGGCGCGGTTATTTGATCAGGCGGATATTGCGAAGAGCTCTGACTCGAATGTATATGTTTGGCGTTGAAAAACCTTGTCTCTACAAGATTGTGGATCCTGTTGTGGAGATTATGAAAGAAGATTACTCTGAACTTGACAGTAGCTACGCTGAGATCAAGAAGGTAATCCATTCAGAGGAGGAATCCTTTTTTAGAACGCTTGTTTCAGGCAGGGAACGTTTTTTATCAATTATTGAAGAGGTTAAGGGTAAAGGGGGAAAATGGCTGGATGGCGATAATGTGTTTCTACTCTACGATACGTATGGGTTTCCACTTGAATTGATGAAGACCCTTGCCGGCGCTGTCGGGATTGAGATTGATGAAAAGGGTTTTCAGACCGCGATGGGTAAACAAAAAAAGAAAGCACGGGAAAGTAGTTCTTTCACTGCTTTTCAACAGGATACTGTTTCCATGAAAGAAGTATCAAGTGGTAAAAGTTCAGTATTTACCGGTTATCAAAATCTTGCGGAGCATGCTGTTCTTAGAAAGTTTCGGGAGATTCGTAAAGATACGATAGAAAGTGTAAATTGGAAGAAGAAGAGTGTAGCGTATGAATTTGTTTTTGAAAAAACGCCTTTCTATGCGATGACCGGCGGGCAAGAGGGGGATGGTGGCTGTATATGTTTTGGTAGCGCTTTGTTTGATGTGAAGGATGTTTTTTTCAGGAATGATGACATTATTCATCTAGTGGAATCTGTGGACACCACGGAGAAAATTGACATGATTACTCTTTCGAAAACACAAGCTTTACTGGAAGTTGATAAGGAACGTAGGATTGCGACTGCGGCGAACCACACATCCACACATCTTCTTCAGGCAGCTTTGAAGGAAGTGCTGGGTGAGCATATAACTCAGGCTGGATCTCTTGTTTCGAAGGACAGGTTTCGATTCGATTTTAATCATTTCGAGGCGATTTCTACCGATAAGAAGAGGGAAATTGAAAACAGGATTAATGGCTGGATAAGGGAATCTCTGAGTGTTAAAACAGATGTCATGAGTTACAAGGAGGCTGTAGAGACAGGTGCTACCGCGTTATTTGACGAAAAATATGGTAATGAAGTTCGTGTTGTGAGGATCGCGGATATATCCGCGGAGTTATGCGGGGGAACGCACATTGATTCCACAGGCAAAATAGGTCTTTTTATTATTGTTCGCCAGAGTAGTATAGCGGCTGGAGTAAGGCGCATAGAAGCTGTTACTGGTGTTGCCGCTCTTGAATATGTTAGAGAATATATTTCTGATGTTGAAGAAAGCGCGGAGCTGCTTAAAACATCACGGAGCGAAATTGTGTTAAAAATCCACTCCATGGTTAGCGAGAATGAAGAGTTAAAGAAAAGAATCAAAGAACTTCAGCATGGAGATATTAGTAATAGAATGGATCAAATTATCGATTCAGCCGAAAAAATTGATGACATTACAATCGCAACTGGCAGAATAGACGTTGATACAATGCCTGCTTTAAGAGCTCAGGCGGATCTCTTTAGAAAAAAGGTTGATAGCGGGGTTGCTGTTTTGTCAATGCCTCCCGGCGAGAAGCTTCATTTTGTAATCGCTGTAACAGACGATCTCGTTGAGAAAGGGATTGAGGCGAACAATTTGGTCGATAGACTAAAAGAAATATCAGGCGGAGGCGGAGGCGGGAGAAAATATCTTGCTCAGCTTGGAACAAAGAACAGCGAGAAGGAAAAGGATGTTTTCGCTGCTCTTTCAACCATAGTTCGAGATATCCTTTTCTGAAAACAAGGGGAATTATGAATAAATTACAATATATGATTTTTCTTTTGCTGCTTATTTATTCTGCTGTATGTTGTGCCGGGCCTCTTATCGCTCAGGAAAATTCCGGCAGAGATATGGGAAGCAGAGTAGGTAGAGTATTAACAAAGGACGGGAGAATTCCGGATAATACGGTTTTCTTTGATGATTTGCCGCGTCTTGGCAAATTTGTAGATCCGGACCAGTATATTCTTGGGCCTTATGACAGGTTGCTGATTAGTATCACGGGAACTGAAACAAGGGATTTTGATCTTTTGGTTCTTCCCGAAGGAAATGTATTTTTCCCCGGGATTGGTTCAATTAGGGCGGATGGCATTTCTCTTTCTGAATTTCGCGAAAGAGTTTTGGAAAAAATCAGTAAATTTTTCTATGATATTGAACTTCATTGTTATCTTATTTCTCCCCGAATATTCAAAGTTTTTGTTTCCGGTGAAGTAAATATGCCCGGTATGGTTGAGGTTAGCGCTGTTGAATCTGTTTCAGAGGCGATCAAGAAGGCTGGTGATATTACTTCCAAAGGCTCCAGCCGTATGGTTGAGGTAAGAAGAAAGGGTGAAGTAATTAAAGTTGATCTTATGAAAGTAATTAGAGCTGGCGATATGAAAGAAGACGTCTTTCTTTCAAACGGTGACGCAATACATGTACCATCTGCGGAAATACACGCGACTGTGCATGGATGCATAAGGAGGGGGGGAAGATACGAAATAGTTCAGGGCGAGACGATAAGGGATATTATTCAGTTTGCCGGTGGAATGAGTGGAACAGCTGTGAGGGATTCGATTCTGCTCAGCCGTGTTATTGCCGGGGATACTGTTTCAACTTTCAGTGTTACCGTGGATGATTTTGACAAGAAATTGAAGGACCTTGATGTAATAAATATTCTGGACAGATTTAGCACTGCCGCAAGGGTTTTTGTCTTTGGAGCTGTGCAGAAAACAGGACGTTTCTATATAACAGAGGGGGAGAAATTATCCAATCTTCTCGCAAGAGTGGGAAGTTTTAATAACAGCGCGGATCTAAGAGCTGTTTCTATAGAGAGGGAAAACAAGGAACATCTGAGAATAGATTTAACGAAATATTTGTCACAAAATGTTGACCTAGATATAAGGCTTAAAGATGGAGACAAGCTGTATGTTCCCTCAGTTCACACAATTGTGGCTGTCGGAGGTGAAGTACAAACCCCAGGAAGTTTTAAGTATCAAGGCGATCTTACGGTGGCTCATTATGTGGGGCTGGCTGGTGGCCCGACGGAGAAAGGCAGTATGGGAAGGATTGTAATTTATTCCCCGGATGGTTCCGTAAGGAAAACTACCAAAGACGCGAGACCCAATCGTGGAGATGTGATAATAGTAAAAAAATCAAAGGTAAGGTTGGCAGCGGAGTTTTTTAATGGTGTTATCAGGTTAGGAACTGTCGTAATTTCAGTTATCATTATTACGAGGTAGGAAATATCATTATGCGTGACAGATTTATTGAGCAAGCGCGGAAGGAGATAGGTCATCTTCGCGGAATTCTGGAAGTTTTTCCGGAGAATCAGATAGATGTAATTGTAAAAATGGCGAAAATTATGGCTTCAGCAATTAAAAAAGATAATACTATTTTTACCTGTGGGAATGGAGGGAGTGCTGCTGATGCTCAGCATATAGCCGGAGAACTTGTAGGCAGATTTCGGCGCAAGAAGATAAAAGGATATAAAGCAGTAGCTCTTACAACGAATAGTTCTATTGTTACTGCTCTTGCTAATGACTATTCATATGAAGAAATATTTTCCAAACAACTTGAAAGTAGTGGCCGAAAGGGAGATATTCTGCTTTCTTTGTCCACAAGCGGCAATTCGCTCAATACTGTTAAAGCGGCAATAGAAGCGGGTAGAATCGGTATGATTTCGTTTGCTTTTGTCGGAGATAAAATGGGGCGACTTGGTGAAGCCTCTCACCTTTTTCTATCTGTTCCTCATGATGACTTCGCTAGAATTCAAGAAGTACATATGCTGATGGGGCATGTTTTATGCGGACTTGTTGAAGAAATGGTTGTTTCGGGAGATGGAATATGAATCCGGCAATGTGTAATAAATATATTCTAGTAAGAGTGGCATCGCCGAAAATGGTCTGCAGATTCTAAAGATAATTATATATTTTTTCAGTTTCAGTTCGAGGCTGTCTTCTCTGGTTACGACAATAATTCAGCTTGATTTTTTGATATTCTTGAGTATATATAAACTAAGGTATTAAAAGATTATATATAGTATTTTGTTTTGACTAACTGAGGTATTTGCTCTGTTTAAGGAGGAGGCATGACAAAGTATTTAGCTTACATCACGGTGATTCTATGGGGTTTCTCAATCGGTAGTTCGGTAGCTTCGGCGGGAACTCTTGAAAAAACATATTCCGAAGATTTTAACACCAGAGAATATTGCGACATTGAAAATACATCCGCCTCCTGGGATTCTTTGCGAGGAGTAATTATGTTGCCACCCTATGAAATTAGTGTGATTGGGGAATATGCTACTCCAGACGCGTCATGGGGAATAGTAATCGATGGTGACAGCGCGTATATCGCAGATGGATATTCCGGTGTTCTATTGTACGATATCAGTAACTTAGACAGTCTCGTATATCGTGGTTATTACGAAACAGAAGGTGAAGTGCATGAGTTGGATGTTGAAGGAAATAATATATATATAGCTTGCGGAGAAAAGGGTTTTGATATTATTAACAAAGGTTATATCTATACGGTAACCGAATCGGATGAAAAACACGAAAATATTATACAGAGCGGTTCTCTTTTTCCTCAAAGTAGCGCCCTCGATTTTATTAATCCCAAAAGAACTATTTTTGGATCAACTGCTATTGCCAGTTTCACTTTTGATATACAAGCGGTAAGGGATTCACTTATTGTAATTGCATCTTGGGATTCAGTAAAAATTATTAAAGTTAAAAGTCTGGTTAATAGTGATCTTCCTGTTCTTATTGATGGAAAAGATACGCCGGGGGGTTCGATAGATTTTGAAGTTGTGGAGGATAAAATTTTTATATCTAACCATAATTCCGGGCTTGAAATAATAGATTTTAATAATTGTATTTCCATTATTGGAAGCTGTGAAACTCCGGGAAGTTCCTACGGTTTTGATATAGCGGGTAATTATCTCTATTTGGCTGATTCAGAGGCAGGTATGCAGGTTATTGACATAAGTAATCCTGAATCTCCCGTGATTGTCGCTAATTATGATACCCCCGGTTATGCTGTTAATGTCACTGTTTCGGATAATTATGCCTATATTTCCGATTGGGAAGAGGGTATCGTTGTTGTGGATATCAGTGATCCGACACTGCCGGTCCTTGCCGGTTTTTCGTCATGCGAGATAGGTGGCGGGGCTGTTAACTGGCCCTGGGATGTGGAGGTAACAGGGGGTTATGCCCTGGTCGCTGATCACGCTGGGGGTGTCAAGGTTTTACAGATAACCCCAGATTATGCTATGGACTATTACTATGTACAATCACTAGCTGTAAATTTGGGAGAACAGGTGGCCAGTGTAAAATTGGAGAGTATTCAACAGGGTTCTGTAAGCTGGGAGATCAGCGCTGATGGCGGTGGAAATTGGCAAGAGATCGATGCAGATAATAATTGGTATAATCTTATTATTCCCGGCAACAGATTGTTGTGGAGATCCACCCATTCTTATCCCGGCGGCATGATAAATTCTGCTTGCTCATTTCTGAAGATTGACTGGGACACCCAGGTATCAACCCTTTTGACCAATTCCGGTGTTTCAATCAAAGGATCTTCTGTGGAGATTAACTGGTCTGTTTCCAGGATCAGTGATGAAATAAAGTTTGTTGTTTACCGAAGTCTCTATCCGGACGATAATTTTGAGAAGGTTTCGGTTCTTGATTCAGAAAATTGTTTGGAATATACATTCAGGGATGATCGGTGTGAAGATGGCGCTATGTACCATTATTGTGTTTATACTCTGGAAGACAGCAAAGAGACATTTTTATTCCATACAAGGCCTATTACTATCCCTGCGGCTGTTTTATCCCTTTATCAGAACAAACCAAACCCATTTAACCCGGTAACAACAATTAAGTATAACCTTTCCGCGAGAGGCTGCGTTGTGCTGGACGTTTATGATGTATCGGGTCGTATGATCAAGCGTCTGGTAGATGATGAGCAGGCAAAGGGGCCTCACAATGTTATATGGAATGGAAAGGACTCTGCTGGTAATATGGTTAGTTCCGGGGTTTACTTCTATATATTAAAGACTGAAAATGACCAAAAAAGCAGGAAAATGGTTCTTTTGAAATAGCAGACGGTAGAAAAGAATCTTTAATTGGTCTTTTTAAGGCAGACTCGGACCCTTTTGGGAATTGATTACTGAATTATTACAAATGCTGGTTTCTGAACTGAACAGAATGGTTTTTGGCAATGTGTCTTTGTGATTCTCTCAGGGGAAGGTTAGTTATTGTTTACGAAAATCTCGGTTGACATAATAAGGAGCATGCGTCCGAAACAATGGACCAAAAATCTGGTTCTCTTCTCCGGTGTTGTATTTGCGAAAGAGTTTCTGAACCCGGCTTTAATTATTAGAAGCATTTTGGGTTTTATTATCTTCTGTTTTCTTTCAGGAATGATATATATCGTTAATGATATATTCGATCGTGTGAAAGACAGGAAACACCCGGCTAAAAAAGACAGACCGATTGCGTCAGGGGCTTTGCGGGTTGACCATGCGGTAACGATAGTGTTAATTGGCATTGCTATTTCTGCTGTGAGCTCATATTTTCTGGGAATCAGATTTTGCGGATTCGTTGCAGCTTTTATTATAATAAACTTCTTATATTCCATCTTATTGCGGGATGTGGTGATACTCGATATTTTGGGGATATCTTTTAGTTTTCTGGCCAGAGCCGGAGCTGGTGTCGCTGTCCTTTATCCTGCTGTTCCCTCGATTGAATTCTCTCCCTGGCTCTGGATGTGTACGTTGTTTCTGTCATTGTTTCTTGCCATCTGCAAACGCCGAAATGAATATTTGGTCCTCGACAATGCTGAAGAACACAGAAAATCGCTTTCAGGATACTCAGACAATCTGCTGGATCAGTTTGTGGTGTTAACTGCCACAGCTACGATAATTTCATATTCAATCTATACTGTATGGCCCGGTACAGTTGCAAAATTTGGCACAACAAACCTTGTTTTTACAATACCGTTTGTAGTTTTCGGAATTATGAGATATCTCTATCTTGTTTACAACCGGATGAAAGGCGAAGATCCCTCCGGAGTTTTACTTACTGAGAAACAGATCATGATTGATGTATTTCTGTGGATTATTGTTACAGGTCTTATCATTTACACGTAGCCCCGATCTGCCCCTAGAGATAGTATATTGATAATTGATTATTCTGAGGAGGATAGTTGCGCGAAAAGGGAGTTTTTAAAATCAGGTGTGCCGCGAAGATCAATCTTTACCTTGGAGTAGTTGGGGTGCGAAAGGATGGCTATCATGATATTGAAACCCTTTTCCAGCCTGTTTCTCTTTATGATGAGATCTCTTTCAGTAGAATAGATAAAGGGATCGAACTTTCCGGAAGTGATAAAAGTATTCAGTGGGGCGAATCAAATCTTTGTTACAGGGCCGCGGAAGAACTTTTTAAATATGTGAATTACAGGAGTGGGATAAGAATTGAGGTAAAAAAGAATATCCCCGTCGAAGCGGGGCTTGGTGGAGGAAGTAGTAACGCGGGAGGGGTGATTAAGGGATTAAACAAATATCTGAATTTTGATCTTGATCAGGATGAGCTTATGGAAATCGCTCTGAAAATCGGGAGTGATGTTCCCTTCTTTGTTCTTGGCAGACCTGCTATCGGAAGGGGAAGAGGCGAGTTATTGGAAGGCATAAATGGTATAGATGAGTGCTTCATTGTTCTTGCTGTACCAAGAGTAAAAATTTCTACAGAAAAAGCCTTTAAAAAACTTAGTTTATTGTTGACAAGGTCTGAAAGTGAATATAGACTGAAGCGTCTATTGGATGGATTAGATAGTTTTCCAGAATCGGGGGTCAAAACATATAATAGTTTTGAGGTGCCGATGGAGGCGCTTTATCCGGAACTCCAAGCACTGCTGGTTTTGTTGAAAACGGGAGAAGATTGTGTTTTTTCTTCCTTGAGCGGTAGCGGATCAGCGTGTTTTGCGATTTTTGTTGAAAATAACAGTGCGATAAGAATGTTGGGTCATGTGTTGGATGAAGGATATTTTGGAGTGATTGTGGAACCCGTAAATAGAACATTTTATATTGATGAATAGGACGATCCAAGGAGGGCAAATGGAAATTACCGAGATAAGGATTTCTTTACACGATGACAATAAATTAAAGGCCTTTGCCAGTGTTACATTCGACGATTGTTTTGTTGTTCGCGGGCTCAAACTTATTGATGGCGCTAAAGGAATTTTTGTTGCAATGCCGAGTCGTAAGAGGCCTGACGGGACCTATCAGGATATAGCACATCCGATAAACAGTGAAACAAGAAGCTGGATGGAAAAACTGATAGTTGACGCTTACGAAAAAGAACATAAAGACATTCAATCTGAGACTGAGAAAGAACTCTTAGAATAAATAGTGAGTTTGGGCGAAGGAGCATTGTATTTGGTGGGGCGTCGTCAAGTGGCAAGACACGGGGTTTTGGGTCCCGCATCGGAGGTTCGAATCCTCCCGCCCCAGATAAAATAGGAAGTGGTGACCGGAAGGGTCACTTTTTTTGTGGAGGTATTTTAATGGCAAACAGAATAACTTTGATTTCCGGAACAGCCAACCCGGGTCTTTCTGAATTGATCTCAAATTATATGGATAAAGATGTTTGTGATGTTGTTGTTGATCGCTTTTCAGATGGAGAAATACATGTAAATATCAAGCAAAATATAAGGGGACAAGATGTATTTATTATACAACCCACATTTCCCCCGGCGGAAAATATTCTGGAATTACTGATATTGATTGATGCTTGTTACAGAGCGTCGGCCAGCAGGATTACGGCGGTTGTTCCTTACTATGGGTATGCCCGCCAGGACAGAAAAGATGGACCGAGGGTTCCGATATCAGCGAAGCTTATTGCTAATCTTATAGAAACATCCGGAGCTCACCGCGTATTGGCTTTTGAGCTTCATGCGGCTCAGATTCAGGGATTTTTTGACATTCAGGTGGATAATCTCTTTGCAACTCCAGTTTTCCTTGAATATATTGTGAAGAAGAAATTTGATAACCCTGTTGTTGTTTCCCCGGATGTTGGTGGAATTAAAATGGGAAGGGCTTTCGCAAAAAAACTTGGCGCGGACTTGGCGATAGTTGATAAACGGAGAATGACACCGGATGCTTCGGAGGTTATGAATATTATTGGAGATGTCGATGGTAGAGATATTGTCATTTTTGATGATATAATCAGCACTGCCGGAACAATCACTCAGGCGGCCGAGGCGTTGAAAAAAGAGGGCGCAAAGAGAATAATCGCGGTTGCTTCTCATCCGGTATTTTCGGGTAACGCTCTTGAGAGACTGGAAAAATCTATTATTGAAGAGGTTGTTGTCACAAATTCGATTCCATTTAGCGACGGTGACAAATGCAGTAAGGTGAAAGTTCTTGATTTGTCTCCTTTGCTTGGTGAAGCAATTATAAGGATTCATGAAGAGAAATCAATCAGTATGTTGTTTGTGTAAATATGGAGGGAAAATGGAAAAAATAATATTAAAGGCACAAGTAAGAGAAGAAACCGGCAAGAGTAGTGGGAGCAAGTTACGTAAAAGTGGAAAGATTCCAGGCATCCTGTATGGACATAAGAAAGATCCTATTTCGCTTGTCATGGATGAGCATAATATCAGGGAAATTATTCACAATGCCCAAACTGAAAACATTATTATTAATCTTGAGATTGAGGGCGTGGATATTGCCGATATGGTGACAATTGTAAGGGATGTACAACATCATCCTGTTACGGGAGATATTCTTCATGTCGATTTTATGAGGGTTGCGATGGATGAAAAAATAAATATTAACGTTCCTGTCAAAATTATCGGTGTGGCAAAAGGTGTAGTTGAAGATGGGGGGATACTCTATCATAGTATTCGACAGATAATGATTAATTCCGCGCCCTCTGAAATACCTGAATCTATCGATATAGATGTAAGTGAATTGGGAGTAGGTGGTACGATTCATATTTCTGATATTGTGGAAAACTATAAAGAGATTGACTTTGTTTCTGATTTGGATATGACGCTGGTCCATATCTCGGCTCCTAAAGAGATTGAATTGCCTGAAGAAGAGGTTGAAGAGGAAGGTGCCGAAGTAGCAGAGGGTGAAGAGGGAAGCGCTAAAGAAGAAAAAGAAACAGAAGGACAAGCAGCAGAAGAGCAAAAGAAAGAAGGATCCTGACAAAAAATGTGCGGGATATCTTATCTTTGCGGACTTGGTAATCCTGGAAACAGATATATTGATACAAGGCATAATCTTGGGTTTCAAGTGTTGAATTTGCTTGCCGATGAATATAATCTCAGTTGGAAGACACTG
Organism: Candidatus Latescibacterota bacterium; assembly: GCA_030643145.1. Lineage (GTDB taxonomy): Bacteria > Krumholzibacteriota > Krumholzibacteriia > Krumholzibacteriales > WJIX01 > JAGHBT01. The sequence goes on from DAOWMJ010000007.1 coordinate 11,679, forward strand.
GATAACAGATCTATGACGGTGTGGAAAACCAGGTGTGGCAAAGTAACTTTATTCAAACCGCTTTCCTATATGAATCTTTCAGGGGTCGTGTTGTCGGCTTTTGAGGGGCTTAATCTCTCGAATTTACTTGTTATATGTGATGATGTTCATCTACAAACCGGAACAATCCGTATCCGTGGATCGGGCGGTAGTGGTGGACATAGGGGGCTTGAGTCGCTAGAAAAAGAATTCGATTCCAGAAAATTCGCAAGGCTCCGAATGGGGATTGGTCCTGTTCCTCCTTCCGTTCTATGGAAGGAATTTGTTCTTCAACCCTTTGTTGAATCGGAAATGTCCGATGTGGTTTCAATGCGGAAAGAGGCTCTCGAAGCGATTAAAGTTACTGTTACACGAGGAATCGAAGCAGCTATGCAACGGTTTAACCGTAAGAAGGAAGGGGAATGAGGGGGCATCTGAGGCAATGTGTAAATAAATACGGAAAAGCGATTGAATAAAAAATAAAATTACACAGAGCACTTTACATGACCTTCAAGCAGTTTGGTGAAAGAGTTTCTTGACCACGATTTGTCCGAGTGTTATATTCTAGCCTTGCCATTTTCAAAAAAATGGCTGGTGTTGAAATAAGGTTTTGTTATAACCCTACTTTCTTCTGCATAAGAAGAAAGTCATTAAAGACCGAAGGGAGGAAATAGCGAATGCGCAAATACGAATGTGTCTTTATTCTGGAGCCTTCTTTAGGAGAGACCGAAGCAAATAATCACATTGATCGCTTTGCTGAAATTATTACTTCACGCAGTGGATTAATCGACAAAAAAGATATTTGGGGTAAGCGGAGGCTTGCCTACGCCATCGATAAATATGTTGAGGGTATTTATATTCTTTTTAAATTTTCCGGGAATAATGAAATCCTTGATGAATTGAAAAGAGTATTCAGATATGATGCCGTGATTATCAGATATATGATTGTTCTCGACGATGGTCCTTTTTCTTCTGAGGAAGAAAAACCAGAGGAATAAATAGAGAGGTAATGTTATGAGTAAGAAATCGAAAAAAACAAAGATTAAGACAAGAAGAACAGGTCCTGAAAAACCGTGCAAGTTTTGTAAAAACGGTGTCAGCAAGATTGATTGGAAGGATGATGTTCTTCTTAAGCGTTTTATTACTGATAGAGGGAAAATAGCGCCGCGTAGAGTGACTGGCACATGCGCACGTCACCAAAGGATGCTGGCGCGTGCTATAAAACGCGCGAGATTTATCGCGTTGTTACCGTTTGTAAGGGTATATTACCGATAGGTGGTGCGAGGATAATGGAAATAATATTAAGAGACGATATTGACAATCTAGGGAAATGTGGTGAAATCGTTGGTGTTAAAGATGGATACGCGAGGAATTTCCTTATACCAAAAGGTTTGGCTGTTCGCGCTACAAAATCTAGCAGGAGACTAATCGAAGAAGAGAGCCAGCAGCGTAAAATGAGAGCTAAGAAAATAAAACGTAATTTGCAGGGAATTGCCGATAAAATGAAAGACATTTCATGCACTATCACTGTTCAGGCCGGCGAAGAAGATAAATTGTATGGCTCTGTTACGGCAACTGATATAGCTGAAGCTGTTAATAAGCTGAGTGAAGTTGAAGTTAGTCCTAAGCAAGTTATACTTGAGGAACCAATTAAGATTCTCGGTGTATATACTGTCACAATATCTCTTCATAAAGAAGTCGAAGTTCCTGTTAAGGTTTGGGTGGTAAAGGAATAGTTTTCCTGGATTCAAGGACAAATACAAGAAACAGCTTGGTAACTCCTGCCCGGCTCATATAAGGAGGATAGTCATCGAATTACCCGAAAAGATCTTCAGAGAATATGATATCAGAGGGGTTGTTGATGAGGATTTAACGGATGACGGTGTAAGGAATCTTGGTAAAGCCGCAGCCGTAACATTTCTGAGAGATAATATCAGAGAAGTTATTATCGGGAGAGATATCCGGTTGAGCAGCAAAAGGTTTTTTGATGTTCTCACAGAAGGATTAAACACCAGTGGTGTCAAAGTTATAGATATCGGTGTTGTTCCCACCCCTGTTTTCTATTTCGCGGCTAAAAAATGGGATATAAAAGGTGGGATAGTAATTACAGCAAGTCATAACTCTGCGGAATTTAATGGATTTAAGGTGCTTCGCGGGGAAGGGACAATCTACGGAGCGGATATACATGAGTTGTATGATATAGCTATAGCTGGAAAGTTTGTTGAGGGAAATGGAACTATAACAAAACAAGATATTAATGCTGAATATATTGATTATCTTTGTGAAAATATAAATATTGAGCGCCCGGTTAAATTTGCCGTTGACGGTGGGAACGGAACGGCTGGTATTGTAGCATCGGATATTTTTAAAAGGCTGGGATTACAGCCGGTTGAACTGTTTATGCGTCCCGACGGGAATTTCCCTAATCATCATCCTGATCCTACTGTTGAACATAATTTAATTGATCTCAAGAATGCGATTCGTGAGAACGGGCTTGAATTTGGAATTGGTTTCGATGGGGATTCGGACCGGATTGGGGTTGTGGATGAAGAGGGGAATGTTCTGTGGGGTGACGCTTTGCTGGCACTTTACGCGAGAGATATGTTGAGGAAAAACCCCGGGGCCACAGTGATTTTCGAGGTTAAATGTTCAAGAGCCCTTGAAGAGGATATCAACAAGTTTGGCGGTAAACCCATCATGTGGAAGACGGGGCATTCTCTTATCAAGAAGAAAATGCGCGAGGAAGGCGCTCTATTAGCCGGTGAAATGAGTGGACATCAATTTTTCGGAGACAGGTATTTAGGCTATGACGATGCGATATACGCAGCTCTTAGACTTATTGAGATAGTTTCACGAAGAGACAAACCTCTAAGCGATTTCTATAGAGAATTTTCAAAGTATGAGAATACGCCCGAGATCAGATTAGATTGTGAAGATTCCAGAAAATTTGATATTGTAAGGGAAGTGTCTGACCAATTCAAAATTACGAATCATGTTATAGATGTTGATGGCGCCAGAGTTGATTTTGAAAAGGGGTGGGGGCTTATAAGGGCATCCAATACTCAGCCCGCTTTAGTATTTAGATTCGAAGCTGAAACGAAAAAGGCTCTTGTTGACATAAGGGAAAAATTTGCTAAGGTGTTGGGAAAATATAAATTGGATACCTCGAATTTATTTAATTAAGAACAATTATTTTAAGGAGATATATTTCCTGGGAAGTAGAGGATTGAGTGTACGCTGTTATTCTGGCGGGAGGAAAGGGAAAAAGGTTCTGGCCGGCCAGTAAATTGAAAAACCCGAAGCAGTTTCTTGATATAACCGGCGATGGAAGCATGTTGTCAATAACCTTTAGGCGACTGGCTGTTTTGGTTCCTCCGGAGAACATTTTTCTGATTACGATTGAGGATCAATTGGATCTGGTAAAAAAGGAACTCCCTGATATTCCGCCTAAAAACATATTCGCGGAACCTGCTGGAAGAAATACTGCCCCGGCACTGGCAATTGCCGCTCTTCTGGTTAAAGAACGTTCTGGCGATGAGCCCTTTCTGGTGTGTCCCTCTGACCATTTAATAAAAAAGTCTGATATTTTTTATGTTACAGTTGAAAAGGCCCGGAAAGTGGCAGAGCATAATGATTTTCTTGTGACCTTCGGAATTGAACCGGGATATCCCGCTACTGGATATGGATATATTGAAGTTGGGGATAAACTTAATATTGAAGAGGGAAATAATTTCTATCGGGTTGCCCGCTTTCACGAAAAACCGGATCGAAATCTAGCCGTTGAATATATTAAAAAGGGTGGATATTATTGGAATAGCGGTATTTTTATGTGGAGACCTTCCGTTTATCTCGAAGCCTGGTCACGTCACCTTTCTTCAGGGAATGACTCCCTTCTGAGTATAGAAAATTCGATTGGAAAAGAAGGAATGCAAAGAGTTATCCGTGAAGAATACCCTCGGCTCCCTTCCATATCCGTTGATTATGGGATTCTGGAAAAGGCTGATAATGTTGTTGTTATCCCGGCTGAATTTGGATGGAATGATGTCGGAAGCTGGGATGCTCTTTTTGACATTCTTTCTAGTGATAGTTCGGGGAATATTAAAATTGGAAAGTCTGAATCAATCGATTCAAAGGGTTGTCTTTTTTTTAATACGGGGGGATTTACGGCCGCTATTGGCGTTGAAGATATTATAGTTATTTCTGACGGTACATCCGTACTTGTTTGTAAAAGAGAGGAAAGCGAGAGAGTTCGTGAAATTGTTAAATTAGTAGAAGATAATGGTTTAAAGAAACTTTTATGAGAATCGCGAGGAGGTTTTTATAATGTTACGTAATTTGATAACAGGAGTCGCATTTGTTTACATTGTGATATTTCTGGGGGGATGTGAAGGAGAGAACGACAAACTTGAAATTAAAACAGGTTTGGTGGCAAGAATAGGCGATCAAGTTATAAAAGAAAGAGAATTTGAGGAAAGAATAAAATCTCTGCCGTCCTCTCAAAAGAGAAGATTCAGAGGAGAAATTGGTAGAGCCAAGCTTGTTGATGAGATGATCAAAGAGAGAATGCTTTATATGGCGGCTCTTGAAAACAAACTTCAGTACAATGAAAATATCAAGATAAGATTGAATTATACCAGGCAAACAATATTAATTCAAGCTTTGTACGCTATGCTCGCGGAGAATATCGAATGTTCTGATGAAATGATCAAAGAATACTATGACAACAACCAAATTGAGTTCAAGACAGAATCGACGATTAAAGCTCAACATATATTTTCTCGTGACAGTTTAAAAGTTGTGGAATGGAAGAAGAGAATTGATAGTAGCAAAGATACTCAACTCTTTAGCAGAATAGCCAAAGAAGAAAGTGAGGATTCACTTACGGCGCCAAAGGGTGGTCTGCTAGGGTATTTTAATCCGTACGGGTTTATAAAGTTCGTTGGTAAAGACGAAAGATTTGGAAATGCGGTGGATTGGCTTTCAGTGAAGGAAGTGAGTGGTGTCATCGCTTATGACAAGGGATATTCCATCGTAAAGGTATTAGAGAAAAAACCGGCTGTTGTTAAACCGGTTGAGGATGTCCGTGAGATTATTAGTAATAAGATAAAAAGCAGTAAACTGGGAGAAGTAATCGAAGAAGAATTATACAGGTTGGAGCGGAAGTACAAGACTGCCAATTATATTCGTGAGGAGTTGATAAAGAATACAAAATCAGCCAAGGAATTATGGGAGCTTGCTCAGGATGAGAACTCTCCCGAAAATAAAATTTTGTTCTACACCGCGATTTTTGAGGGATATCCCGATCATAAATTCGCACCCCAGGCCATGTTTATGACAGCCTTTACTTATTCTGAGGAAATGAGTGATTTTGTCTTTGCGCGGAGATATCTGAGTAAGTTATTTGATAAATATCCGGATTCTGAAATCATTGAGTCGGCAAAATGGTTAGAAAAAAATATGGGAAAAAAGACATTAAATCTTGATTCAATGGGTGATATAGACGAAGAAATTAAGAAGGAATAAGCAGAGGAACTTATGTCAATGCAAGAAGTTATTGTAAGTGGCCTAGCCATGGACAATGAAAGAGAATATCCTGTAGTGCTTCTAAAGCCGCCTGAAAAGGTTGCGGTGTTACCGATATGGATTGGCCCCGCGGAAGCTTCCTCAATATTCACGGTTTTGGCCGGAAAGTCATTTGAACGGCCGATGACGCACGATCTTATGCGGATTATTGTTGATGTACTTGAAGCCGAAGTAAGAGGGGTCGAAATAACCGGTATTTCTGAGAACACATATTTTGCCAGAATCGTTATACGGCGGGATGAAGATCTGTTTTATGTGGACGCCAGACCCAGCGATTCTATTGCCTTGGCCTTGCGGTGTAAGGCGCCAATCTTTGTGGACAAGGATGTTCTGGATAAATATTCAAGAAGCATAGCTATCAGTCAGAATGGCGAAGAGGGACATTTTGATAAAATTGATCCAGACGATTTTGGGTTCCTCGATTTGTAAAGAAATCAATTAACAGAATCGTTCCAGGAAATCGGGCGCTATCCTGGATATAAAGGCTGATTATGAAAATCTTACCATTTTTTTTAATGTGCATAATTTCATTTTCTTGCGCTATTTCTCCGTTGAAAAGGGAAAGTGATGAGGGGTTGAGTAATGAAGAAGATATGATCATGACAAAGATAAGAACCCTTGTTTTTGAGGAGGATTTTAAAGAAGTAAGGGAATCCGGACAACGTTATCTTCTTCGTTATACGGATAGTAAAAATGTCGGTGAAGTTCGAATTTATATCGGTTTAGCGGATTTACAATTAGGTTATTCTGATTTAGCGATAAATGTAGTCAGCCCTATTTTTGAGACGGACTATCCGGATAAACTTAAAATTGACGCGTATATGATTGTAGCAAAAGCGGAAGTTGCTAAGGAGAGGTTTCTGAGGGTGGTGGAAAATCTATTGAAGGCTGCAACTCTTCAAATTAGTGATTTGCAATTTTCGGAGGCGAAAAGGCTTCTTCTTGAAACAGGGGAAATGTTGCCGGTTGTAGATATCGAGGGATTGGGTAAAAAATACGATTCATCATCTCTCTTACCGGTTCTACTTGAGAAATGTTTGAGACTGGCGGTGATATCAAAGAATAGAGAATATGAAAATCGAGTCAGAGAGATGATTTCTAAAATTTCGGGCGTTGATTTAGCGAAACATAAAATGCGTAAGCAGGAAAGATCCACACCTTTCCGAATAGGGATTATCTGTCCTCTAACTGGCAGGTTTTCTAAACTTGGGAAATCGTTTGTTCGCGGAGCGGTCCTGGCTTTGCAAGAGGCACGCAAGCGGGGCGTTGATAATCTTGAACTTGTTGTAGGAGACACAAAAGCAAATTCTCTTGACGCTTGTTCAATCACTGAGAGGCTTATAAGGGAAGAAAGAGTTGATGTAATTGTTGGGGGGATTTCAAGCTCATCGACTGTAGCGGCGGCGCAGGTTGCCCAATCACACAAAAGAGTTCTTTTTTCTCCTGTCGCTTCAGAAAGAGGGATTGATGGCATAGGAGATTATATTTTCCAGGATTTAAGAAATTATGAGGTTGAAATAATCGCTATCTCGAAAGTTTCCTGCAGAGACCTTGGAATCAGAAGAATTGCTTTTCTCGCTTCAGATAATTCATTAAACAGGAGAATTGAATTTTTGCTGAGAGCTGAAGTAGAAAGAGAAGGAGGAATTGTTTGTGTAGCTGATTATTATGAAGAGGGATGTACGGATTTCAGAAAAAATATTGATAAAATCAGAGCCGAAGCTCCGGAAGCACTTTTTATTCCTTCCGGACAAGATGATCTTGTTCTGATTTTACCGCAGCTTTCCTTCTATGAATTCGGGGTTCAATTGCTGGGACTAAGTAACTGGGATTCGGATGATTTGATACAGATAGTTGGAAAAGATATGAACGGCGCGCTATTTCCCGCCGAGACGGGATCGAATAATGATCGGGAACTGTATTTATCCGCGGCTGCCTACATAGGGGAGCCTCGAGATGGAGCAAATCGTTTCGAAGTGGAAGGATATAAGGGAACAAAAAGAGTGATTGATCTTCTAACTGTTGAAGCTCCGGAAATGAGTTTGCGTGAAAGAATGGAATATTTAATAAACAACAGGCTGCACCCATACTTAAAAACCATATCGAGTAATGGAATTTTATTATTAACGGTAAGAAATAATAAAAAGGAATATTTTTTAACACACAAGACTAATGATTTAGAGCGGAATATAATACGCCAATATTAATAGACGAATTGTCAATATTATTTTAATTCAATTACAATTTCATTTTCAGGTGTTGAATGAATATCATGCATTGCGCAGTACTGTTGTTTCCCGAGAGTTTGAACAAGAATCATATGTTTCCCGGGGGCAATATGACTAAAAGTGGCTAATCCGTTGCTATTTGTTGGGAGAGTAAGCGCGTTGTCGATTGTAACATAGATACCGGGGATGTCCTGTCCATTAGACATTATTTTTATTCCAAGCGGATTGGATTTGATATATATATCATCAAAATAATTAAGAATTGAGGAAAATATACTTTCACTAACCAAGTTTATATAATCAGGGTCAGATACGATTTCTTCCATAAGCTTTTCTGTTAGAGAGGGGAAATGAATTTCACAGGCAGGGCATGATGTGTGCGCAAGAAAGAAATCAGCTGATTCCCTTATTAAAGCCTTGTTGCCGGGATAGATTTTTGCAAGAGAGGATTGAAAAAGGGAGGATATTTTAGTTCCTCCTTTACTGCCCGGATAGTGGAGAATCGAATAATCCGGAATACTATTTGCCGATATTAAGTCGTGATTGATTTCAATTGCCAGTTCAGGGTTGAATCGGTTTATATTGGCAACTCTTTCCTGAATTGAGAGTGTTTCTTCACCTTCACGAGCCAACTGGATGACAGCGCCGGCAGTTTTCAGAAGGAAGCTCAGGTTTTTGGCTATTTCGAGGTTTATAGAAGCTTCTTTTATATAATTTTCTCCTGTAGTTCCTCCATAAGTTCCCCCAAGTGCGGGATTAAGCACTATTCTTCTCTTGCCCAGGATTCCTTTGAAGAGGGGTGAGAGCTCAAAGGTTGCCGCCTGCCTATCTTCTGGGCTAATCTTTATGATGGCTTCGACCGGTTTAAAACCTCCGGCAAATACAGTAAACTGTTTGTTGAAGAGTGAATCCGGGAGATGTACAATTCCGTTTTCGTCGCCGTGAAAAGATTGAAACCCGGTTCCGGAAAGAATTACAGGGAAAGGGATTGCTCTTTTATCTATGGCATTAACAATTTTTATAATGTCAGTTTCCGCAGGTGGCGACTTGGGGAAATATAAAGTGTCACTTTCCCCGGAAATTGTAATAGAGAAGTTTCCCGGTAAAAGTGATTTATCCACGCAAAAAGAGAATATTCCATTATTGCATTTACCGGAATATTTTTTCCCGGGAACTAAAGGAGAAATTGAAGCAGGAGT
>DAOWMJ010000138.1 GCA_030643145.1 Candidatus Latescibacterota bacterium
GGATCCTTCTCGCAAAAAACATGATCGACAAAAGTTGTATCCGCGGTTGTATCGCCATCTCTGTATCCCCATCCGGAAGCTATATCTCCAGGTTTCGTCGCTACCCACTTGCTTCCATCCCAGAAAGAGATTTTGCAGGTCTGAACGAAAACAATGCTGTCGCAATCTACACCGGGCCCAGGCATGAATTCCGTGAAAATACAATTAACACTGTCTGTTCGAATAGTAAATGTTCCATTACTACTGGCGAGCGAAGTAGTGTCAGGCCCTGCCGCACTGAACGGATTCAGGAAACTTCCCAGAATACCACCCTCAGCGTTAGCGCCGTGAAATGGGACAAGGAACCCAAACAAAAGGAGCACAAGGAACCCCATGATTATATTTTTATTTTTTCTAAACATTTCTTCTCCCTCCCTGTGAGCAGTTTAGCCGTTTAGTATCGAACATAGATCCTCATGGTCCAACGAAGTTGCGTTTCCTTGACAGAACCATCTCGAGGTCATACACATCGGCTAAATCTATACTGCTGTACAAATGTGAAAATACAGTTCGGAGTTCAGATTCAGTACACATGTGTTCCCACACCTTCTCATGTGGTGAATACCCCCTCAGGAGAGCAATCGCCCCCACAGCTTCAGAATTATACCCCAGTGGCTGCAGTTCCGGATGGGCAAGAATGCCATCAACGAATGTTTTAAATTCCGCCGCGCTTAATTTAAGAGTGAGTACGTGTGAATCGTTGGAATAATTAGCTTCCGGATACTGAAAAGGAATAAATAAGCCAAGATCCAGCGTATAACCTTCAGCAGAGAAGGCTAGCGTTTTTACACTCTTCGACTGGGTTCCCATGTAAGTGATCTTGGCCTGGAATTCGTTGTAGTCCGCAGTGTCCGCGCTCCAAATCTCAGAGAATTCCACATAACTCTGAGAATATGAAGGAACCGCAAATATTATCATTATCAAACCGGGTAGGATACACAATAACAAAAGATATTGAGATGAATGTCTTGGAAAGGAATGATGCTTTTTTCGTATATCAAATAAATCTTTCATCACGTAATCCTCCTTTCTGTTTCTAGCCTGTGAACTTAACAGCTTAAAGAAAGAGGTTATCGATTAATCGACCGCAATCCCCCTAACCTTAACGATACTTTCTACACCCTCCTTTCAACATACCTTTACCATCAAACCGAATTGTCCCCTAACCCAATTCAGAACTGAGACAAGAATCTTAATTTCTTTTTTATCGATAAACATAGAGTCAACCTTAATATGGAGAGTATATCACGAAGTGACAATATCCGTCAACTACTTTGTTTAGCTGGAGTTTCCCCATTTTTTACTAAAGATCAGCAAAAAAGACCGATTCCACTTGCTGATATCAGTAACTGATTGATATATCAAACCTTAGCAGATTCTCTGCCTGAAAATTGGGGAAAATCCTGATTGGATGCACTTGACTATAAATAGCGTGACCTTAAGTCCCGCGCCAACCGGCACTACCCGTGCGCCTACAGAAAAAACAGCCAGCTGGTTCCGGCAAAAGCCACGCAGGTCCAGAATAGTGTCTTTGCCGTGATATGTTCCCTGTAGAAGATTCGTGACAGCGGAATCATGACAACAGGGGCTGTGGCCATAAGTGTCGATGCTATTCCCAGCTCAGTATACAAAATAGCAACAAGAGACAGCACGACTCCTATAACAGGCCCGATTAGAGCGCCGCCGAAAATCCTCAAGGTAATTCCTTTCTGCTTCAGCTTGCCGAAGTCAGCAAAGAATTTCTTATAAACTATTAAAAAGATGGAAATAGCGGCGGTTGCCGCCATAACTCTTATAAGGTTCGCGGAAACCGGGTTGATCCCTTCCTGCATTCCTCTCTTTGAAAGCATCAGGCCGATTGCCTGCCCTAAGGCTCCTCCAATGCCGAAGAGTATCCCTTTAAGAAGATGCCTGTGGTGAAAAGAACTGTTGTCCTTTTTATCCTTTGTAACAAAGGCGATAGATACGACGGTCACGCCGATTGCTGTGAGCTGCCAGGGGGTAAGTTTTTCATTCAGAAATACCCAGCCTAAAAATACGCTAAAGATCGGAACGGCAGTCATCATCAGCATTCCCATCCTAGGACCAATGAGAACAAAAGATTCAAATAGAAAAGAATCCCCGATAAAAAAACCGATAATGCCGGAAAGAGCAAGAAATATACATGCCGGGGATAATAAGCCGGGGAGGGGCTCTCTTATTATTAACAGCTGCGCTGCGGCAAGCAGGATTAAGGCAAACCATAATCTAATATGATTTACCGACCTTGAACCTATCTTTCTGCCCGCGTTGGCAAACAGAATCGAATTAATCGACCAGCAGAATGCCGTTAAGACAGCTGCAATTTCCCCAATATAAACCATTTGCTATATTCCATTTCGGATTATAAAAAATAAGAATAACGATCTATGCTTTCAACCGCAAACGAAAGAATATTGAATCGGAAACCCCGCAAGGCTCCGCCTGTCACCGTGATCTGCGAGCGGGAAAAACGATTTTCGCCGAACCTGCACCCCTGTTACTAACCCGATCGACTAAAAACATATATAGTACCGGCTGTTTCCATACTATTTCATCAACAACATTTTTCGTGTCTTGGTGTAACTAAATGTTATGGAAATTTCTGCTGGCATTTAGAAATAGAATGTATTTAGTTCTAAAAAGTATACAACAACAAAAAAACAATCTCAGATTGATTAAATTTCCGGATGATCGTATTTACCGCGACCGGATACCCCCGGAATAATTTGCGGATGGGGAAAGAAAGGATAATCGAATGATTATTACTGTTGCCAGCGGAAAGGGAGGCACGGGAAAAACAACATTTGCCGTTAATTTAGCATATTCGCTCGCCCAAAGAGGGGAAAATGTGCGGCTTTTGGACTGTGATGTGGAAGAACCCAACGATCATCTCTTTGTGCGGCCGGATTTTACGGATGAACGCGTAGTTACAGTTCCCAAACCGGTCTGCGACCAGGCCAAATGCACCGGATGCGGCAAGTGCGCCGAAGCCTGCAATTATAACGCGATAGCTGTAGTAAATGGAAAGGTGATGATCTTTAATGAACTCTGCCATTCATGCGGCGTTTGTTCATATGTGTGCCCCGAGGATGCCCTTACCGAAGTAGAAACACCTATTGGAATTGTACAGACCGCCCCGTCACATAACCCATTATTCTTCGCCCATGGATCCCTGAATATCGGGGAAGCGCTCGCCCCTAACGTGGTACACGCGGTCAAGGAGCATGTGGACAAAAATGCTGTCAATATAATAGACGCCTCCCCCGGCACGGCTTGCCCGGTTGTTGAAGCAGTTGAAGGCGCGGACACCGTCCTTCTTGTTACAGAACCTACACCTTTCGGCCTTAATGATCTCAAGCTGGCTGCCGGTCTTACTCTCAAGGTTGGAGTGCCGACCGGTATCATCATCAATCGCTCCTATGGTGAAGACCGGATTATAACAGATTACGCGGAGAGGGCAGGGATTCCTATTGCAGGCCGTATTCCCTTCAAAAGAAAGTATGCAGAGGCTTATTCGAGTGGTCAGATTCTCGTTGAATCTTTCCCCGAACTGCGGGAGAATCTCCTGAAGATTTACGATGAACTCAAAACAGCGATGCCCACACTATACGAGGAAGATATATTTGATCTCTCCGAGGGCGACCCGGCGCCATTCCCAACAGGCTCCGCGGAGCAATACAAGGAGATTACAATCATCAGCGGTAAAGGCGGAACCGGGAAGACAACTGTCGTGGGATCACTTGCCCATTTAGCGGAAAACAAGATTCTCGCTGACAACGATGTCGACGCGGCAGACCTTCATCTTCTCCTCTCCCCAACAATTCATGAAACACATGACTTTGTCGGCGGAACGAAGGCAATAATTGAGCCGGAGAAATGCACCGGCTGCGGGATATGCGCCGAAGCATGTCATTTTAACGCTATCCGAAGAGATGGCCCGTCAAAGGATAAAACCGATACGACATGCCGGATTGATCAACTCCTGTGCGAGGGATGCGGGTTGTGTCCGCTTGTATGTCCTGAGAAAGCTATCTCCGAAGGACAGAACATAACCGGGCGCTGGTATGTGTCCAGCACGGATTACGGACCTATGGTGCACGCCAAACTGGGTATTGCCGAGGAAAATTCAGGCCGGCTCGTCACCCAGGTCAGAAAGCGGGCTGCAGAGCTTGCCGACGAACTGAAACAGGAGTATATCCTTGGGGACGGATCTCCCGGAACCGGGTGCCCTGTTATAGCCTCCGTCTCGGGAACAGATCTTGTCGTCATAGTCACGGAGCCGACAGTCTCAGGTGTGCACGATATGAAACGCGTGTTAGACCTCGCTAAACATTTTAGAGTCCCGGCGAGGATTATAATCAACAAACACGACCTTAACAGGGAACAAACTGATAAAATCAGAGAAATTGCCGAGCAGTGTGACTCAAAAGTAATTGGACAAATCCCCTTTGACCGGAATGTAAACGATGCCCTGATGGCGGGAAAAACCGTTATAGAATATAACAAGGGCGATGCCCCAGAGGCAATCAGAAGTATATGGCGGGAACTTGAGAAGGAACTCTGCAAATAAGAGAGGCCAATGAATATAGTTATATGGGCAGGATTTATTCTATCTATTGTAGTAATGATCGGTGTCGCCAGGAAGAATCTCTGGCTGGGATTTATCGCGGGGGCGATTGTACTGGGGGTTTTAAATCTGTCCGCGAGAGAACTATTTAATGCAATCACGCGAACAATTACTGATCCTTCAATACTCTTTCTCGCATTTTCCGTGGGAACAATCCCCCTTATCGGAGGGGTTCTGGAAGAATCCGGGTTAATGGACGTTCTGGTCTCAAACCTTAAATTAAAAAGAAAACTCTTTCTGATATTCGGCCCCGCCTTCCTCGGAATGCTGCCTATGCCCGGCGGAGCTCTCCTGTCAGCCCCTCTTGTCCGCCGCGCCGGAGACGACATTCCCAATAATCAGCTTGCTTTAATAAATGTCTGGTTCAGGCATGTTCTTGTTCTGGTTTATCCCCTTGGGCCCCTGCTGGTCACCGCTAAAATAGCTCATCTCAACCTCTATAAAGCGATGCTTTACCTTTTTCCCGGATTTATTCTTATGCTGATCCTGGGGTACATCTTTTTTCTGCGCGGAATCGAGGGAAATCTACGGACGCAAAAATCTCTAAAACTAAAAAGAATTTTCAGCCCGATCATTATCATTATTACAGCTCCGGTTATTCATCTTTCCCTTATGTCTATTTTCCCTTCACTGCTTCAGGAGATACCTCTGATCATAGGTGTCCTTTGCAGCCTTTCTCTTGCCGTTATTATGGGCAAGCTGCCCTTGAAAAAGATGACCCCGGTTATAAAAAGAATGAGGCCATGGAAATATTTTATGATTATTATCGGAATGTTTCTCTTTCTAAACACCTTTATCGCTTCAAATATTTCGGAAATTATCGCGAGCGCCGTTTCCTCACGGCATTTCCTTGTTATAATTATAGGACCGTTTCTCGGTTTTGTTACAGGCAGGGTTCAAATTCCTGTCGCGATTATCCTCCCTATATATTTTTCCATTACGGGAGTAGAACATATTGTATATCTCCCCTTTATCTGTATCTTTTTCTCTGTTTTCATGGGCTATATAATATCGCCGATTCACCCCTGCGTATCAGTTTCACTGGAATTTTTTGACACA
>DAOWMJ010000192.1 GCA_030643145.1 Candidatus Latescibacterota bacterium
TATCGCAAAAGGAATCCCGGGGGCACTAGAGTGGGACAATTCAGTATCTATACCGAGAGCGAAGCTTGAGTGGAAAAAATCGATTGAAAAGAGTATTGATCCTGAAAAAGCCGAATCACTTTATGATAAAAGCTCGGGCGGAGATGATGAATTATGTACGATGTGCGGGGAATTCTGCGCGATACGCGGAACGATGCGCAGCAGGGAGGATTATGAGAAGAAGTACGGGGATGCATAATTTTCCCCTATAATGGTTTTATACGGTTATGCATATTTGTGTTAGAGTTTATTTAACTGATCAAGTGGCATAAGATAGAGAATTTTGATTAAGAGAGATAGCAGTGGGTTTTCGGGATGCGAGAGGGTTCATATAAAGATTCTATGTTTGGAAATGATTCAATAACTATCAGAAAAAAAGAAATTGACGCGTTTACTCCCTTTTTAGAGGACGGGTTGAAAAAGAAACTCGACCTAAATGAAATATCCTGTTATATCTTTCAAAGGCTTTCGCTGAGCCTTGTTCCTCTTCCTTTACTTTTGACAATTGCAAGAAGAAGTAGTTTTGAGGGCATATCCTTGATTGAACAGGCTGCCGTTGCCGCAAATAGGGATAATCCAGAGGAAATATTTTCCAACACAGATTATGCCGAGAAGAATAATGACGGGATATTTCCTATAAAATACCCCGGTATTGAGAAAAATGATCCGAATGAAAAATTCAAGGAATCTTCAGACGAAGCGCGGAAATACTCCCTGAAAGAAGCCTTTGAATTAATCTTTGAGAAGCTGGGTGAAAGGCGTCTCGATCAGCTTGAAATGGCGTCAGCCGTTAGGAGTACACTCGAGGAGGGCAAGGCTGCCTTTATCGAAGCGGGGACCGGAACCGGCAAATCATTAGCGTATCTTATTCCTGCCATTCTTTTCTCTCTTGAAACGGGGGAACGGCTTATTATTTCAACTTATACGAAGAATCTTCAGAACCAGCTCTTTGATCGGGAAATCGGACTTATAAGGGATATATTGGGTCTCAATATTCGTGCCGAGAGATTGGTAGGGAGAGAAAACTATATCTGCGCTAGAAGATTGATTGCGACAGTCAGTAAACTTATGAGCAGCCGGCCCGAAGATGCCCTTAACCTCGTTTTGTCGGCACTTTTTTCAGAAATGGGTACCGTTGGAACTCTTCCGGTCCGAAAGCTTGAAATAAATCCGAATACACTGCGTGCTCCCGTGAGGTGTTTAATGAACGGCTGCGTCAGCGCTAAGAGCTGCCCACTCCTTATTGCGAGAGAAAAGGCGGCAGCGGCTTCTGTTGTATTTGTAAATCATGCACTGGTGATGGCCGATTATGGAGGAGGGGGAGGTGTTCTGGGGGATTATAAAGGCGTTATTTTTGACGAAGCGCATCATTTGGAAAAATGTGTTATGGAAAACTTGTCGATAAGGATTATGCCCCGCGAAATATCAGGATTATTAAAATGGATAAAACCTGTCAACCCGCAGGACGATAGATGGAAATTTTTGTTGCGTGAGCTCGAAACTACTAAGGGGGAAGAGGATTGGCAGGGGCGGATACTTAAGCTTGCCGATTTGGTATCAAAGACAGAGGAGGCCTGGAGGGGTATCTTTACGGAGATTGAGGGGGGACTGAACCCTAAAAAGGTTATTTCTCAAACCAAGACAAGATATTTTGATGGGGAGGAAGCATTTGCTGACGCAAGGGACGAAATTGATCGTTATTACTTGTATAACAATAAATTGCGCGATGAACTTAAAGTATTATATAAGTGCAGAGTTTCTCGCGGTATCAGGTCGTTTCAGCAAGATATTGAAACAGCAGAAAGAGAGCTTGAAGAGCTGACGGCAGCGACAACTTTTTTAACAAAAGGGTGTGATGAGGAAACAGTCTTCTGGATAGAATGGAATGATCGCTCAAAGGTAAGGTCTATTTGTGGATCGCCAATAAATATCGACCGACGGTTTGCTGACTTTCTAAACGATTCCTGTGAATCGGTCCTTTTTACGTCGGCTACCCTGAGTCAAAACGGATCATTCGATTACATAAAAAAGAGACTGGGATTAAGATTTATTTCTAAACCTATAGTTGAACTTATAAAACCTTCATCATTCTTGAGAGATGATAACTGTCTTGTTATTTTACATTCAGAGACCGGGAATCCTAATGAAAGAGCATTTTCAAAAGAAATCGTAAATATTGTAAGCGAACTTGCAGGGAAGCACAAGCGCAGATTACTTGTACTCTTTACTTCATATAAAATGTGTCTTCAGTCCGCCCGGGAACTTGACAAAGAGGAACTTCCCGGGCCTCTTCTGGTTCAGGGGAGGGGAGACAGTCGAGAAATTCTTTCTCAAAAGTTTAGGGGCAGTGATGCGTCTGTATTACTTGGCGTGGCAAGTTTCTGGGAAGGTGTGGATTTCCCGGGAGATCAACTGGAAATACTTGTAATTCCAAAGATACCATTTCCAGTACCCGATGAGCCTATTACCCAGGCACGTTCTGAAAGGCTTAAGTCTATGGGGGGTAATCCCTTTCAGGAACTCTTTCTTCCTGAAGCCATTTTGCGCTTAAGACAGGGGATCGGCAGGTTAATCAGAAGAAGGGATGACAGGGGTGTAATTGTTATCCTTGATTCCAGAATACACAGCCGGTCATATGGGAAATATATACTTTCTTCATTGCCTACCAAAGGAGTTGTTGCTTCATCAGGAGCTGAAGTGATAAAGATTTCTCTCGATTGGTTTGCTGAATAATTGATCCCTGGGAAGCGAAAATCAGCTTTTCGTCTTGCCGGATGGAAGAAAAAGGGGTAGAGTAAAGCTTTGAAGTATAGTAACCGGAAAAAAGGGAAAGAAAGGTATTAAAGGGTTAATTAGTAACATTATAAGGAGATGCGGCGCTTAGCTTTAGCGACGTTTCCTGGGCTGATGGAGCGGACGGTATTGCGTTGCCGCTCGATCGTCATTCTGGAGGTGAAAGTAGATATGGGATCAGTAGATATAAGGGCTCCGAGAGGCAGTGAGATTAGTTGCAAGGGGTGGTTTCAGGAAGCGGCCTTAAGGATGTTGATGAACAATCTCGACAGGGAAGTTGCGGCAAACCCTGATGAATTGATAGTATACGGTGGAACAGGAAAAGCGGCGAGGAACTGGGATGCTTACCACACTATTGTAAGGGAATTAAAGAATCTTGAAAACGATGAAACCCTCCTTGTCCAATCGGGTAAACCTGTAGCGGTGTTTCAAACTCATGAAGGGGCTCCAAGGGTATTAATCGCCAATTCCCTTCTTGTTCCCCGCTGGGCTACATGGGAGCATTTCAGGGAACTGGAAGCAAAGGATTTAATGATGTATGGCCAGATGACTGCAGGATCCTGGATGTATATTGGAACCCAGGGTATATTACAGGGGACCTACGAAACACTTTCCGAATGCGCGCGAAAATATTTTGGAGGCGATCTTAAGGGAAGATTTATTCTTTCCGGAGGGTTGGGAGAAATGAGCGGAGCTCAGCCCCTTGCCGTTACAATGAACGGTGGGGTATGTTTGATTGTTGAGGTTGACGAACAAAGAATCAAAAGACGGCTTGATACCCGTTATCTCGATGAGATGGAAACAGAGCTGGATAGAGCACTTGAGAAGATAGATAAAGCGGTAAAAGAGAAAAGGCCTTTATCAATAGGGCTCCTCGCTAACGCGGCGGATATATTCCCAGAGCTGGTCTCAAGGGGTATAGTGCCTGATATCGTAACCGATCAAACATCGGCTCATGACACACTGAATGGCTATGTTCCGAGGGGTTATGAGTTTGAAGAGGCGGTGAGGCTTCGGGATAAGAATCCCGACCGCTATATAAAGGAAGCTATCGAATCTATTGTCGTCCATGTTCAGGCAATGCTAGATTTTCAGAAAAAAGGCGCTGTTGTTTTTGATTACGGAAATAACATACGAAGTCAGGCGGAGGGGGGCGGCCTTGAGAATGCTTTCGACTTTCCCGGATTTGTGCCCGCGTTCGTACGTCCCATGTTTTGTATTGGGA
>DAOWMJ010000095.1 GCA_030643145.1 Candidatus Latescibacterota bacterium
ACCATTTTTAACGCCGGCAAGAAAGATGGAGTGAGCGCTGTGTCCTAAGCCTTCCGAACATATATCCGCCCACTGATGTGTGTGAAAGAAGGTTCCGTTTGAGACGAGTTTGTTCCACATCTTTAAATCAAGAGATTTGCGGTTGAATACTTTAAATTCCATTAATTATTACACTCCAAATGATGAGGTTGTATCGCATTATTTCCAATCGTGATCATACAGGATGAAAGAGTAGGCTTTTGTGCCCGCTCAGAGGCATAATTTAATATGTATCGTGTGAATAGTCAATAATCATAAATGAGACAATAATGATATAGAGCGGGAACTGGTTGTAAAACGCTGAGTTTTTATCCAAGGCACGGTTTTTAAAACAGAAATATTAATTGCCTTGAAAGTAATATTGTTGATGTTATACAATTAAAAATCAGCAGGGATTGAATTGTATGAAAATTTGGTTTATGAAATGAAATCACAATATAATAATTCATCAAATGTAGTGATAAGGGAATTTTGTATGGAAGATTATGATTCCCTTATCAAACTTTGGGATGATTCAAACCTTCCACACAAACCGGAGGGACGGGATAGGCGCGACAAAATCGAGTATGAGTTAAAAGACGCGAATGCTGTTTTTTTTGTTGCGCTGGTAGAGGATAAATTGGTAGGTTCTGTCTTTGGGACGCATGATGGTCGAAAAGGCTGGATAAACAGGCTTGTTGTTGCTCCCGAGTTTCAAAGGCGAGGCATAGCTAGAATACTGGTAGCCAGGGTAGAAGAAGTTCTGTCGGCCCTTGGGATTGAGATAATTGCCTGTTTAATCGAAGGGTGGAATGAGGATTCCATGCAGGTTTTCGAAAGGTTGGAATACAAGAGGCACCCGGATATAGTATACTTTACAAAAAGGAAGAACCCGGATGTATGAATTATTTCCTAAAATGTATATATCCCACGAGATGCTGCCAATCCGATTGACAATTTTCTCTATCTATGGCATAATATAAAGGATTATAGGTTCTACTAGGGCTTTCGTAGTTTTAGTAAAAGGCATCGGAGGAGTATCAACATGCGGAAGTGGACAAGAACTTTTTTACTAACTATAACTATATTTATCGTTTTCTCGATAATTTATTCAGGGGATTTGTATGCTCAATGTTATGGCTCTCTGGATTTAGCTCCTGCCTTTTTTCAGTATGACTATCTTGTACGGATTACCGTTCATTTTGGTGATGTGTCAGCGTTACCGGGGGATGTGATTTGCAGCAGAACTCTTGGACCGGGCGAATCGCCTGTTGAAGTACCGGTTTATTTTTATAACGCCCATGATGGAATTGTGGGGGTTGAATTTGCAATGGAATCATGTGATTCAATAGCCTCTTTTTTACCTCAGAATGGATTTAGTATAATTAGCAGCTCAAAAGAGAACGATTCCGGGTTATACCGCATGAATATAAATGTTGAAACAGTAGTACCGATTTGTGGCCCCGCCTTGATAGGGTACGCTTACATTATTCCGTCCGGCAGCAATGACCCCGTATGGATGACTATTGTAGAGAATAGATCCAGTGGCGGAATGTTTGCCACTGACCAGTACGCTGATATTCATTATGCTTTTTCACCGCATCATGGCGGTTATGTGGGAAGCAATTTTCTGTACACCTGCCAGGAGCCAATATGTGAAGAGCCGAATTTGCCTGTCCTCGATCTCGAAGCTTCAGAGGGTTTAGCTAATACGGTGAAATTGACGTGGACTGCGGGTGGTGGCGACCATACGATAATACGTTTCGCGGTAGATCGTTTCCCTGAAGGCTATGGCGATGGCGAACTCGTAGTTGATGTCGAGAGTACTCCCGGAGAAGTGGAACTGGGTTCCCATATTAATCCTCCTCGTGACGTAATTATTTATTATACCGCATTCTCTGTTAATTCTGTTTCCGGAGATGTTCTCAGAAACTCTTTTGTTGAATGTGGAGCTACCGACACTACTGTATCGAAAGAACTGATCGCTGCTGAAAAAACAAGCTGGGGCGTTCTCAAAAATAGAATAAAATCGCGTTAGACTTTCTTTCCTCTGAAATTATTTCTTTAATTCTTGCAGCGTTGCGTGTGCGCGGGATATTAAGGATAGCGGATATAGAAATTATTCCGTGAATAAATTCATCAATAATTTTTGAAGTTCCTCCAGACCAGATACAACAAGATCGGCATCCTGGAGATTAAAACCTTTTGTAACAGTTGTCTCTACAGCTATCACTTCCATTCCCGCTTCGTGAGCGCTGATTATTCCTTTTTGCGCGTCTTCGATTGCAAGGCACTCAGATGGCTCTATTCCAAGTTCGGATGATGCTTTCAAGTAGGTTGCCGGATGTGGTTTTGGCTTTGGAACCATGTCTTTACCGATTACGGCGATGAAATTTTTTCCGATATCCTTTGCTCCTATGATAGAAAGAATGTCATGTTGATAAGAGCCGGAAGCTATCGCGAGAGAGAATTTGTTATCCTTTAAAATCTTGATTATTTTTAACGCGGCCGGGAAGATTTTTATATTACCACTTTTACAGAAGTCTGAATAAACAGGATCCTTTTTACTTCTCATGTAATCCGGGTCGAGGTCGAGGTTGTATCTTTCGATTTCCCCCTCGGCTCCTCCGCCATTGAAAGTCCATTCAACCCAGTATTCTTCACGGTCTATCTTGTGGCCTTCCTCCGCGAAGGTCTTTTCGTAAGCCTTGAGGTGGTATGGTTCCGAATCCACAACAATATTATCGAAATCAAATATTATTGCTTTTTTGTTTCTAAGCAGATTTTCGAGAAGCAGCAAATTTTTCAAGGTTTAACTCCTTTCTGTCAATGTTGTTGCGGAGAAGGGCCGCTGTTATGAGTCAGCGTTACATATTATGTTGACGTACAAGAGAGATAATGTATATCCTGTTGTAGAAAATAGCAATAAACTCAGTACGGTGCAAGGGATCTGATTGTTTTCAATTGTCATTTAAGCAGATTTGTACGTGAAAGAAACGAAGTTTTTACCACAAAAGAGTATAATTGATATGAAAAACTTTGTTAGAAAAAGCAGAGATTATATCTTGGCCGCGGCGACTGATCGCGGCAAAGCTAAGGAAAGGAATGAAGACTACTTCGGTATTTTTGAGCCTGAAACTGAAGAGTTATTTAGGAACAGGGGAATTCTCCTTGTCGTGGCTGATGGAATGGGAGGGCTGCTTAGAGGCGGAAGAGCCAGCCGCACTATGGTTGATACTGTTGGAGACTCCTACTTTACCGTTGAAGGAAGGGATACAATTGAGCATCTTTATTCTGCTTTCATGGAAGGGAACCGCAGGGTGTTTGAGCAGGTGGGAGGAGGTATAGAGGTTAAAGCCGGAACAACTTGTACATCGGCTGCCCTATTTGATGAATCTATAAACATCGCGCACGTTGGAGATTCCAGGGCGTACTTGATAAATATCGATAGCGCCAGGGTGCTTACAAAAGATCACAGTTATGTTGCCACTTTACGGAGTTCCGTTGGTTTGGATGAGGGCAAATCAAATTCTTCCCTAAGAAGAGTTATGACCAGATCTGTAGGTGTAAGGAAAAAGGTGGATATTGACCTGCTGAGAGATATTCCCTGTAAGCGGGGAGACACCCTTCTTTTATGCTCGGACGGACTCTTTTCTATGATTTCTGAAGAAGAAATAGTTTCCGCTGTCCGGTTATGTGAAGCGGAAAAGGTTTGTTCTCAGCTCATAAAACTTGCTCTGAAGGCCGGGGGAAAAGACAATATTACTGCTGTAATTGCTAAAAAACTCTGATTAAATGATTAATTTCGAGGGATTGAAACGGTATTTTCACCCTGATTATCGTGGAAACGGGAGCGCTGTTTTTGCCTAACTTCTGTCATTTTCAGGGGTTGTAATTTTTTTTATTTTCTTTGTTGACTCCACAATATCTGGGGTGTAATGTTTCTATTGCCACAATATGTTGCGCAACTTTAGGTGGCGAGATAGATATAATTCGGGACAAGTTACTGCATTTTTGGAGGTAAGGATGTCGAGAAATAGTATAAACCCCCGCGTAGGGGAGAACGCGTTGCGCGTTTTAGAAAAGCGTTATTTTCAAAAGGATATTAATGGCAAATTGAGTGAAGATCCCCAAGCGATGTTTGAGCGTGTAGCGTCTAATATTGCTTCCGCTGAGAGTGGGTTTGGAAGTGAAAATAGCTCCGTAAAGTGGGAAGATGAGTTTTACAATATGATGGCATCGCTTGATTTTTTACCGAATTCACCAACATTAATGAACGCGGGAGCGAAGCTGCAGCAGCTTTCCGCCTGTTTCGTTTTACCCATAGATGATTCGATGCAGAGCATATTTGAAACAATAAAACAGACAGCGCTTATCCATAAGAGCGGCGGCGGTACGGGGTTTTCCTTTTCAAGAATTCGACCAAAGAATGATGTAGTAAATACGACAAAGGGGGTTTCAAGCGGGCCGATATCTTTTATGAATGTTTTTGACGCGGCGACCGAAACCGTCAAGCAGGGCGGCACAAGACGTGGCGCGAATATGGCTATTCTGAGAGTTGATCATCCGGACATACTTGATTTCATAACGGCGAAAAAGAATAACAGTAAATTGAACAACTTCAATATCTCAGTAGGGGCTACGGAAACCTTTATGAAGGCTGTTGATGAAGATAGTGATTACGATTTGATCAATCCTCACAGCGGCAAGGTTGTAGAC
Source organism: Candidatus Latescibacterota bacterium (assembly GCA_030643145.1). Lineage (GTDB taxonomy): Bacteria > Krumholzibacteriota > Krumholzibacteriia > Krumholzibacteriales > WJIX01 > JAGHBT01. Next base: position 4,738 of record DAOWMJ010000095.1, read on the forward strand.
TCTATACCGGCGCGAAGTGTATTCAAGATGATAGTTGATTTTGCCTGGAAAAACGGCGAACCCGGCATTGTCTTTCTGGACAGGATAAATCGTGATAATCCGACGCCGCACGTAGGTGAAATAGAAAGTACTAATCCCTGTGGAGAACAACCTCTTTTGCCTTTTGAATCATGTAACCTCGGTTCTATTAATCTGTCGCATATGGTTAAATCTGTTGACGGAAAGACTCGTATAGATTTTGACAAACTGGGAGAAACAACTGCCCAGGCAGTGCGTTTTCTCGATAATGTGATTGATGTCAATCGTTATCCCCTAAAGGATATCCGGGATATGACTATGGGCAACCGGAAGATTGGATTGGGAGTAATGGGATTCGCGGATATGCTTATTGTTCTCGGGATACCCTATAACTCCGAAGAAGCCCTGGAAGTGGCCGAAGAAGTTATGGGATTTATCCAGAGGGAGGGGCGAGGGGCAAGTGCGCGGCTTGCTGAAGAACGCGGCGCGTTCCCGAACTTCAAGGGGAGTGTTTATGACAGGCCGGACTCCAGCGGCGAAGAAGAATCCAGGTTTCCGGCTGGACAGATCCGCAACGCGACAATAACTACGATTGCTCCGACGGGAACATTAAGCATTATAGCAGGTTGTTCGAGCGGTGTTGAACCTGTTTTCGCCATAGCCTATATCCGGAATGTAATGGACGACGATGAACTGATCGAGGTAAACCCCGCCTTTAAAGAGATCGCGAAAAGAGAGGGTTTCTACAGTGAAGACCTTATGAAGAAAATCGCGAGTCAGGGGACCGTTCAGGGTATTGATGATGTGCCTGAAGAATGGAAAAGGATATTTGTCACGGCGCATGATATCAGTCCTGAATGGCATATCCGTATTCAATCCGCCTTTCAGAAATACACCGACAACGCGGTATCAAAGACCGTCAATTTCGCTAATTCGGCCAAGACGGATGATGTCGAAAAGGTCTATCGGAAGGCATATGAACTGGGATGCAAAGGGGTTACTATTTACCGTGACGGCAGCCGGCAGGAACAGGTTCTAAATATCGGTTCTGTCAACAGGGCTCAAACAGAGGATAACACGGAGAGGGATGACGGGAAGAGAGGCGGGTTGATCGCTCCGAGACCCAGGCCCGCGGTTACGTCCGGCAATACTTGGAAGATGACAACCGGTTGCGGCAACCTTTATGTGACGATTAACCACGATGAGCATGGCCCATTCGAACTATTTTCCCAGATGGGAAAAGCGGGAGGATGTTCCGCTTCGCAATCAGAGGCTATCAGCCGGCTTATTTCACTGTCATTAAGAGCGGGGATTGATCCTATCGAGATCGTAAAACAACTTCGCGGCATTCGCTGTCCCAATCCGGGGTGGGAGGATGGCGGGATGATTCTTTCCTGCAGTGATGCAATCGCCAAGGCCCTTGAACGTTATGTGGAGGAGTACGGAACTCCGGTGGACAAGAAGACGGAAAAAGCTTCAGCTGTAACTTTTAATCAGATGGCCGGATCGTGTCCGGAATGCGGTGGAATAATGGAGCATGAGAGCGGTTGTGCCGTCTGCCGCGAATGCGGGTATTCAAAGTGCGGATAAGGGTGAATGCTCGAAAATATATAGCGCCGGGGATACGCGATGAGTGAAGAGAAAAAAGAGTTTTCGACTTCGTTTATACTCGCTCCTGTCCCTGTTGTGCTGGTTGCCTGCCGGCACGATGAACTGGGGGATAATCTTCTTACCATAGCCTGGTGTGGAGTCGGATGCTCCGATCCGGAGATAATAAATATTTCGATAAGACCCGAGAGATATTCCTATCGTATGATAAAGGAAAGTGGTTGTTTTACAGTTAATATTCCAACTTATGACCTGTTAGAAGAAGTTAAGGTTTGTGGTACGGTATCAGGCAGAGAATGTGACAAGTTTGAGAAAGCCGGGCTTACCGCTGTTCCGGCGGAGAAGATTACGGCGCCTCTTGTTGGAGAATGTCCCGTGAATATAGAGTGTGAACTTTTAGAGATTAAGCCTTTAGGGGTTCATGATCTCTTTATCGGCAGGGTCGTATACAAACACGCCGCAGGCGGGCTGATTACCGATGGAGGTATTAATTTTTACGGAGTTGAGCTTATAACCTACATTAACGGTAAGTTCAAGGCGGTGAATGGATAGAAACGTGTATGTAAGATTGTTTCCGGGGGACTGGGTAGTAATACCTATAAAAGTTCTTGATGATTTTGCCTATTTGTGGTAAACTGCATTTGAGTTTAGGATTAAAAGAGGTTTTTTAAATTAGGAATAGGAGGGGAAAATGAATGCAGTGTTAAGGATTTTTACCGTGATATTTGTTGTTCTCGCTGTTATCGCGGTTCCAGGTATCTTAAGAGCGGATCCGTGCCTTGTGGTATATCCTGATATTGCCTGTACTTACTATTACTCTACGGAAGAATACTACACCGTTGGCCCAGGCGATTCACTCTACGATTCCGAGTACGACAGGGGAGGAAAAGTCTTGTTGGAGATTGAGACTAACGAGATAGATTTTAGCATTTATCAGGCGCCGAATTTAACCGGTTTTGAAGTATCCGAAGGAGAGAATGAGGGATACGTTTTTTCGAATACAAATTTTACCCTCTATCTTGACGGGTTCTCAAACGAACCGACAACCTATACAAATATCCTCGTGATATTTGATAAGATTCTACCGGAAGGGTGTTTACCATCGATTATCATAGATGGTCAGATGTTATCGGGAAATGTCTACCCGGCTGGTGATCTTGTTGTGTCCACTCCGACTCAATATGGGAATAATTATTCGGATACGATAGCTCTTGATATAAGTTGGGCTGGATGTATCGGAGTTCACATCTGGGCGTTTTCGGATGAGAATTACAATGGTGTCAGGGATGGCGAAGAGTGCTTCACCGCCTTTTCTCACGACGCTACAATTCCCACTGAAGAGTCGAGCTGGGGCAGGTTAAAGGCGGAACACAAGTAAGGGATGAAAGAACCCTCAATTAATGAAATACGAGAAGCCTCCGAGAGGATCGCTCCATATATTCACAACACTCCGGTCTTAACATGCGAAGCGATAGACAAACGCTGTGGTAGGCGGATTTTCTTTAAGTGTGAGAACTTTCAGAAAGC
>DAOWMJ010000181.1 GCA_030643145.1 Candidatus Latescibacterota bacterium
ATATCCGACAGGTTCTCACTCTTCGCGAGAAGCTTCGCGGCCTCGCTGCTCGCCCCCCTGGTTGACAGACAATATACAGACGTCCCACGAACGCCCCTGCTCCTGCAGGCATCGGCGTGAATGCTGATAAAGATATCAGCACCGTATTCCCTGGCTATCTTCCCCCTGTTTCTCAAAGATATAAAATAATCTCCCTTTCTTGTAAGAAAGGCCTCGTAACCCCTCTTTTTCAAGATTCTTTGCAATTTCTTCGATATACCAAGAACCACATTTTTTTCTAATGTCCCCCTGCGGCCAACGGCGCCGGGATCTTCTCCACCATGCCCGGGATCAATAACCACTATCTTTTTTTCCAGTATCTTAACTTTTTTCCGTGCATCACTTTCCCTTTTCTCCACATCCGGAAGCATGATGTCAATAACAATACGATATGGTTTCTTGAGTATTTTTTTAAGCCTGAATGCCTTCATCTTGACATTGTCCGCTACCTGCAATTCTACTCTGACACCCCCTTTGGTCAGAGAAGTCAGAATGACCTTTTTGACCGCGGGTTTATCAATATCGTACGTGTGGGGAATCCCGCCGGGTAGAACCGCCTCTTTCAGGTCGACATATATTATGTTATCCTCCCGTGCAACAGTGTAAGAGGTCGCGCCACTTACGTCCAGAACAACCCTTGTGTGATCCGGAGCTGTCCAGTGTCTGACATGAAGTATAGCCACCGAACCGAATGCCTCCGGGCAAACTACGAGCACCAGAAGCAGAATCAAAAGGAAAACAATGTGGGATATCTTTTTCATTATGTCCTTAACCCGAGCAAACCGGAATTAAACAGGATATATTTTTACTGCGAAAGCACCAAGGCAAGACAATATTTAATTAAAAACATTATCACGAAAATACGGAAGTTGTGATTGCTTTTTTGTTTCTACTTTTCCCCATTTTCAGGGCGGAAGTTTAACAGCTTTACCATGCGTTTACAACCCTGTCCGGATTTCCTCTCCGAAAAGGTGTTGACAAGCAGTACACTCAAATGACATTTATACTGCAAGAAATTACTGGAATAGTCTATGAAGATAAAAAATATATTCGAAGAGAATAAACCCATCCTTTCATTCGAGGTTTTTCCGCCATCAAGAGATGGAAATATAGAGGAGCTGTATCGCGTAATCAGTGAACTCGCTGAACTGAAACCTGATTTCTTCTCAGTCACCTACGGGGCGGGAGGCAGTACACGGGAAAAGACAGTGGGAATCGCCTCGAAAATCAAGAACGATTTCGGAATAGAGACACTGGCACATCTGACATGCGTTCAGGCAACGGGGATTGTTATACTGAGGGAGCTTGACAAACTGAAAAAGGCGGGGATAGAAAACATCCTCGCCCTGAGGGGAGATCCGCCAAAGGGGAATGAGGCCTTCATCAAAGCAGAAGATGGCTTTGAATATGCCGGCGAACTGGTAAAATTTATTAAACTGAACGGTGATTTCTCCATAGGCGTCGCGGGTTATCCTGAGGTACATCCGGAGGCACCGGATATGGAACATGACATTGTCAACCTGAAAAAGAAGATCGACGCGGGAGCGGATTTTATAATAACCCAGATGTTCTTCGACAACGAAGACTTTTACCGGTTCCGTGACAATACGATATCAGCAGGAATACACGTTCCCATAATCCCGGGAATTTTCCCGATTTTCAACTACAGGCAGATATCGCGTATAGCCTCACTCTGCGGCGCAAAGATACCCCCTGAATTGCATGACAAATTATCCCGGGTAAGCGACAGGGGTGAGGAGGTGGAAAAATACGGCATAGAACATGCCATCCGCCAGAGTAAAGACCTTCTGAGAAATGACGCGCCGGCTCTGCATTTTTACAGCATGAACAGGAGCCGGCATGTTATGCGCATTACACAGGAACTCTTTAAAAAATAGTGTATCTGTAAAAAGTCAATTTTAGATGGCAAGGTAATCCCGACATGTCGGGACAAACTCAAGCTACGCAGTCCCGATAAATCGGGATTTACAAAGCCATCAAAAAATAATTGAAAATAACTCCACATTAGAATAGTGTGAGGCGTTTTCAGGTGTATGAGTTATTTATGCTTGCTGACTTAGGAAGGGCGATTAGCTCAGCTGGATAGAGCGCTGGCCTCCGGAGCCAAAGGTCGTGGGTTCGAATCCCACATCGCCCTCCATCTATTCTTAATAATATCAGAAGCTTATCCCTCCAGAATGAGACAGACGCCGGACAGATAGATTCGAAATATCGGGCAATAAACTTCTTCCTGAAACCGAGGAAAGTAATCAATAAGAAATTAACAAAGATTTCAAATAGTAATAAAGAGAAATGTTTCTGTTTTTTTAACCCTTTTTCTTGTTAATAATATATGCAAAGCTACAGTGGTTGTTTTTACGATCACCGATATCATTAATATTTGTTTCTTGACAACATTAGATTAATATTGTATTTATTTGTACAATAAATTGATCATATATATACAATAAATTGTATTTAAAGGTACAAATTATGGAATACAGACTTAACAAGCGGACATTGTTAGATGCATTAGGGCAATGGAACCGATTTTTTAAACGCAAGATTCATCTCATTGCCTGTGGAGGAACAGCGCTGACCTTATTAGATATTAAATTGTCCACCAAAGATATAGATTTTATGGTTCCTATTGAGTCAGAGTATGAGTATCTAATCAAAATTCTGAAAGATTTGGGCTATCAAAAAACAACAGGGTCAAGTTGGAAGAGAGAAGGGGACATATATATATTTGACATATTTTCGGGAAACCGTATTCACACAACGGAATTGTTGGAATCTCCCCTATAAGAAGGAAACCATATATTGTTGAAAGAGTTTTCCCATCTTTATATTGGTATTTTGAATGAATATGATTTGATCTCCAGCAAACTTTTTCGTGGATCAAGCGTTGATTTTGAAGATTGTTTGATGCTGGTGAAAACGCGTAAGAATAAAATTGATATCAAACATTTTGAACAGCATTTTAAGGAACTAGCCAGTTATGATATTGCTGAAAAGCGTATTTCTGGCAACCTGGAGCATTTTTTAGAGCTCCTTCGAGAGGAGAAACTCCATGATTAAGAAAAAGTTACTAGAAGATTTAAACCGTCTTGGCTTTTCACTCATGGAAGCAAAGGAGGATTTGGACGTTAATAAAACCCTTGCAGCGGTTGTTAAAAGCAAAGATACACGTTTGTGGGAGGGGTTTCCAGTTTTGTTGGCTAATGCTGCCAAAGAGTATAATTTTGATTATGACCAAGTTCTAAATAATTTAGTAAGAGAGGAAAAAAAAGATTTTCACACTTTGTTGTTATTATCATTTGCAATATATCAACACCACCGTTTGTCGTTTTCTTGGTCGAACCAGTTAAAAAATAGGCTTTTAAATCAACAAAATGTTGCTCAGTTACAAAAATTGAGAAACTTTTTGGCCCATGGTGATGTTTTTTCCTTTGGTAACAAGTGTTTTCACTCTTCTCGCTTAAAAGAAACTTTTAGTAATTATTTTGAGCAGAATGCTGAAAGAACAAGACAACTGAAAGCAAAACATGAAGAATTATCGCTCGAATATGCTTTATCTCAATTATTTTCGCCAAAACAAAAGGAATTATTTGTAAAAAAATTAAACGGCGATCCGTTAAGTAAAACCGAGAGAGAGTATTATTCCCGTACCGTTAAGAAAAGGGTCTCAGCCTTGGCCAACCCGGAACTCCACCGCCTTGCACAGAAGTTGATGGAGTATTAGAGTCTGGTTAATCGTCTACTCTTTTCCCGTTGCCTGATTCCTTTTCAGGGATTTCATGAGTATCTCCGCAGGGTCAATAGCGGGAATGCCCGAAAAATGCGCCAGTTGCATCCTGCACGCCCCGCAGTCCGACACCAGCATAACCGGATCAACATCCTTTACCGCTCGCGCCGCAATAATGCCCAGTTTTACGGCAGTATTCTCATTGCTTCTTTTTAAACCCTAACTTCCGGAAAACCCGCAACAATTATCCTCCAGGACAAGAGTCTCGCGACCGGGGATTTTTTCAAAGAGCCCCGCGGCCGGATAACCAATGCCCAACGCCCTCAGATGGCAGGGAATATGATACGCCACTTTTCGATGAAAGGGTTCAAAAACCGGTTCTATATAATGTTCTTCCATGAGTTTAAGCACATATTCGTGCAGATTATAGGAATTCTCAGATACTTTTTTACCATCGGGCACGTCCAGTATGCCCGGATAGTCCTGCGTGAGCGCCAGACCGCATGAAGTACAGCTGTATATCACATCATATCCTTTGTCTATATAACCGGCAAGAATGCGTGCATTTTTTCTCGCGAATTTCCGGGCAGTTTCCA
>DAOWMJ010000129.1 GCA_030643145.1 Candidatus Latescibacterota bacterium
AACCCCGAGATAGCGGCTGAATTACTTAAGAAGGCTCAGAAGGAAATAGACAGACGCTGGAAGCTTTATGAAAATTGGGCTTCAATGCCGGGGAACGGTGACAAGTAGTCACCTGGTTACGGGAATTTTCAGAGATTGCAGAAAAAATAATTTTTAGAGAGTTTGAGTGTTTTGATAATTGTGAAAATTAAAAAAGGCGCCGTGTTTAATGCCGGCGCCTTTTCATTGATCAATTTTTAGTTGCGCTAATATCAATCAGCAGGTTTGAATATTGTGTCGAGCAATGTGCCGTCACGCCACTCAATGGCTTCAACCGGAATGTCCGTCAGCTCCGGACGTAGTGGTGTCTTTCCATACACGGCGGCCTTTTTAGCGGCAAGTTCATACAGTTCTTCAATAGTTACGATATCCAGATCAAACTTTTCAGCGTTCGAAGTGAGCGCGTCAATACGGTTTGATTTACTCTTTGGGTTAACGGCAATATAATCTTCTGTGACAATTACATCTATTACTTCTCCCGGGATAGATACAGTATATACATCTTCGACGATTTTTGGAAAGCCGAGATTCTTATCCTTTTTCCCGGTTGCGAGGGGCATGAACATGATTGTGAGATCAGAGCCGGCAGCTACCCCCTGCGCGCCCCCTATTCCACCGACTATGCGGCCATTAGCACAGATGCTGTTGACATTAAATTTTGTGTCGATTTCAAGAGCTGTAAGAACCGAAACATCGAGCATGTTAACAGTATTTTCTTTGTTTGCCATATCCTCATATTCACCAGTGGAAATCTCGTAATGGTTGTGGTCATAAAGCATTGACTTTATTACTTTCTCCGAAGTTTCAAAGCATTGGCCGTGCAGAAGATTTTCTATAAGGCCAGCCTGCAGCATTTCTACGTGAAGGGAGGTGCAGCCGCCAATGGCAAATCCGGCTTTGATCTTTTTCTGTTGCAGTATCTTTTTGATTTCGTCGAGTACTATCAATCCTGCCCCGGAGCCAACCTGGAAATTAAAGCCGTTAAATATGGTCTCGGCGGCCTGCATTACGCCGAGTACCTGCTTTGCGATTACTGAGTTGAATTTGTTTGTTCTTATTTTATCAATATCCAGTGTTCCGGAACCTATTCCTGAACTATTACCTGGATTGTCAACCTTGATCACAAAATCGACATCAACCATCGAAAGTGAACGTGGAAAGAGATAATGGTCGGAAATCTCTCCGGCGAAAAGACAGACATTTTCTGCCCATAGGGTATCGGCCAGAAAGAGGCCAAGGGGGCCAATCAAGGAATCGGGGTTACCCATCAAACCATTCGCGTTTCCCCATTTGTCCGCTATCGGAACAGGACCGAAAGCTACTTTGACTTTTTCTTCGCCGGTATGAAACCTTCTTACACGGTTGCCGTGTCCATAGCGGTTTATAATCCAGGGGAGAAAATCCCCCGCCATTACATGTTTGCCCATCTCACGATAACAGCTCCCGGTGATCCCGGTGATAATTCCGTCCTTGAAAGCTTCCGGCAGCCATGGAACACAATTGTCAAAAAAGGCGTTCCCTAGTATATGGATATCTTTTTTGCCCTTTTCCCTCAGTTTATCTATAATCATTTTAAGGCATACATCTCCGAGTCGATAGTAGTGTGGATATGAAATTGTATCCCCGTCATCTATAAGTTCCATCACGTTGTCAAGTGTGGTAACCTTGCTTTTACCGGTATGCATGCTGGCTTTGCCGGGGCGCCCGGCGAGTGGGTCTCTATATTCGGGGTCGAAGGCTTCCTTAAAGGGTTTTTTCTTTCGGCCGTTAATTTCAGTGGGGACTCTTCTTCCTATCGCATTATGTATAAATTCCATTATTTCCTCCTGATTGGGGCAATAAATTCGCCGAGCACAAAAAATTCGTTATAATATTTTTAAAACAAATATTTTTTTGTGTCAAGAAATGAAAATTGAAGGGCAAACTCTTGACATCCTGAAGTGGCGGCATTAATATTATGGTTCTGGAATTGAGTTATCAGTAATGTAGCCAGTAAGAATCCATTTTTTCCACCACGTAATAGGAGGTACCTCATGAGTGAGAAAAAGAAGACTATTACCTCATTGCTCGATGAAAAGCGGAAAATCGAGCCTCCCGAGGAGTTTTCGAGTAAGGCGTATATAAAGAGTCTCGATGAATATAAGGCGCTTTACAACAAATCAAAAGACGATCTTGAAGGTTTCTGGGCCGAGCAGGCAGAAGATCTGCTTCACTGGTCTAAACCCTGGGAAAAGGTTCTTGATTGGCAGCCTCCATTTGCCAAATGGTTCCAGGGCGGCAAACTGAATATCGCTTATAATTGTATAGATCGACATATTGAAAATGGTCGCGGGGACAAGAAGGCGATTATCTGGGAGGGAGAACCTAAAGATGACGAGATTGAATATACCTTTAGGGAACTTAAGGATGAAGTAAGCAAATTTGCAAATGTTCTAAAAAAACACGGTATACAAAAGGGTGACAGGATTTGCCTTTATATGCCGATGATCCCGGAGCTTGCGATCGCTATGCTTGCCACTGTCAGGGTAGGCGCTATTCACACTATAGTATTCGGCGGTTTCAGCGCGGCATCACTTATGGATCGTATAAACGATGCCGAAGCAAAGATTCTTGTTACTTCGGATGGATCTTTCAGAAACGGCAAGGTTATTCCTTTGAAGAACAACGCTGACAAAGCCCTCGATGGAACTTCCACAATCAGTAAGGTGATCGTTGTTCAGAGAACCAAGAATGATATTGAAATGGTTGATGGAAGAGATCTCTGGTGGCATGATGAAATGAAAGATGCCAGTACGGAATGTCCTGTAGAGGAGATGGACTCTGAAGATGTATCTTTTATTCTTTACACCAGCGGAACCACGGGTAAACCGAAGGGCGTAGTGCATACAACCGGCGGATACCTGCTTTACGCGACTCTTACATCCAAACTGGTTTTCGATATTAAGGATGACGATGTTTTCTGGTGTACCGCTGATATCGGATGGATTACCGGTCATTCCTATATCGTTTACGGGCCATTGAGCCTAGGAGCGACAACTATTATGTTTGAAGGTGTTCCAAATTATCCGGAACCGGATCGTTTCTGGGATGTTGTAGAGAAGTACAAGGTGAATATTTTCTATACAGCTCCAACAGCAATCAGGGCTATCGCGAAGAGTGGAGACCAATGGCCTGAGAAGCACGATCTTTCATCCTTAAGATTGCTTGGAACCGTTGGTGAACCTATCAACCCCGAGGCCTGGATGTGGTACTATAATAAAATCGGCGGCGGAAATTGTCCGATCGTCGATACATGGTGGCAGACAGAGACAGGCGGAATTATGATTACCCCTCTGCCCGGCGCTTATCCGCTAAAACCAGGATCAGCTACTTTGCCGTTCCCCGGAATTTTCCCGAAAGTTGTCAGGGAGGATGGTTCCGAATGCGATGTTAATGAGGGCGGTTATCTGATTATCGATAGACCATGGCCTGCAATGCTCAGAACGATTTGGGGGGATGCTGAAAGGTATAAACAGACTTATTTCAGCCGTTTTAAGGATGTTTATTTCACAGGTGATGGAGCGAGACAGGATGAAGACGGATATTTCTGGATCATGGGCCGTGTGGATGATGTTATTAATGTATCCGGTCACAGAATCGGCACCATGGAAGTCGAAAGCGCGCTTGTAAGTCACCGAAGCGTTGCTGAGGCGGCTGTTGTTCCGATGCCGCATGAAATAAAGGGTCAGGGCCTCTATGCTTTTGTTACCCTGCATGACGGGATAGAGAAAACTGAGGAGCTTGTTCAGGAACTGAGAAAACATGTAAGTATAGAAATCGGTCCGATCGCGAAACCTGACAAGATTCAGTATGCGGACGCTCTTCCCAAGACCAGAAGCGGAAAGATTATGCGAAGGATTCTAAAGAGTATTGCTGAAGGCAAGACAGATATCGGCGATACAACAACACTTGCGGATCCTTCGGTTGTCGAGCATCTGTTAGAAGAACGTAAGTAGAAAATTTGTTAAACACGGATTTTTTAGGGAGGAAGCTTAGGCTTCCTCCCTGTGTTGTTCTCGATAATGCCATTCTTTTACCGATAATAATATATGCAAGTTGTTTTTCGGCAGTGTTATTATACGCAGATTAAAACGGACGATATTGGATCGTCGATCAGTCAATCAGCTGCAAATCTTGCTATTCCTTAGTGAAGTAACTCTATTAACTTGTTTCCCTATTGCTGAAATACCGGCTTTGTGCGTTTGTCTGCGGTTTTCAAGCAATTGACATAGATGATCATATTTATTACTCTTAAGCATTGTTTTGAGCGCTCTGGGAAGATATAAAGGAGACAGGTTGAAAATAGATAAATCGCTTATGATAAGTATCTCCGGTATTCGAGGCCTCTTGGACGAGGGAATGAATCCGGAAACAGTATCGAGATTTACGGCAGCCTACGCGTTGGGATTAAAGATGGGACGTGTTATTGTTGGAAGAGATACTAGATCTTCTGGCCCTTATCTGATGTCCGCGGTCTTTTCATCCCTCAGGTTTATGGGGTTTGACGTTGTGGATCTGGGAATTGTATCCACGCCGACGGTTGAGATAATGGTGAAGGAACTTAAAGCAGAAGGTGGAATAATTATTACGGCCAGTCATAACGGGCCGAGCTGGAATGCACTTAAATTTCTTGATAGTAATGGCGAGTTTCTTCCTCCTGAAGAAATTGATAGAATTAAGCAGCTCGTAGAGAGTGATAAACATCTATTTTCGGAACCTGATTCATATGGAAAATATCAGAAGAATGACGATGGAAATATTATTCATATAGAAAAGATATTGAAACTTGATTGTTTGGATGTAGCGAAAATAGCGTCTTCGGGTATAAAGGCGGTTGTCGATTGTGTTAATGGGGCTGGAAGCAGAATTATTCCGTTGCTTCTGGAAAAACTTGGGGTGATTACTGTGGAGCTATATACAGATATGAATGCGCCATTTCCCCATGTGCCGGAACCGACACCGGTCAATCTGACCGATCTAGCGCGTGCTGTAAGAGAAGAAAAAGCCGATATTGGATTCGCCTGTGATCCCGATGCTGACAGGCTTGTCCTGGTTGATGAGAATGGTTCTGTTTGCAGTGAGGAATTAACACTATCTCTTGCCGCCGAGTTTGTTTTGACCTCAAAAAGAGGGGCTGTTGTAACCAATCTTTCCACAACCCGTCTTATGGATGATCTTGCCGGGAATTATAAAGTGCCTCTTCACAGATCGAGTGTGGGAGAGGCGAATGTAATAGCATTGATGAAGGAGACAGATGCGGTTATCGGGGGTGAGGGAAATGGAGGGGTTATATACCCTGAAGTTCATTACGGACGTGACGCTATGACCGGGATAGCTCTTATTCTTCAATTCTTGACCAATCAGGGTATCTCTCTCGGTGAAAAGCTGAAAAGAATGCCCCGGTACCACATTATGAAAGAAAAGCGTTCTTATGAAGGCGATTTTTCCGATCTGGCAAAGAAATCACGAAAATTATTTAGAGGTGAAGTAAATAGTATTGATGGCATAAGAATTGATATGAATGAAGGATGGATACATTTGAGGATGTCAAATACGGAACCTGTAATAAGGGTTATTGCAGAAGCTCGTTCAGAGAAAGCAGTGAAGAATATTCTCCGGAAGGCTGACAAGTTATTTGAATAAAAGAAGAGGTGTGGATAGAATCAATCATACCTATAAGAAATAGGTTTAAAGTTTAAGGAAGAACTATGTGTGGAATTATTGGATATATTGGAAAGAGTAATCGAGTGGGAGAAATACTTCTTGAAGGTTTAAAGCGTCTTGAATACCGTGGATATGATTCCGCAGGGGTTGCTATTATAAAAGACAACACACTCTTTGTTGAGAAAACATCGGGAAAAATCGTTAAACTGGAAGAGAAACTTAAGGGAGTTGATTTGTCCGGAAGCCTCGGGATAGGGCACACAAGATGGGCTACCCACGGTCCGCCAACCACTATAAA
>DAOWMJ010000022.1 GCA_030643145.1 Candidatus Latescibacterota bacterium
CACACCATATCCAGGCAAAAAACCAAAAATTACTGGCGTTTAAAATTACCTTACCAAACTCGCTGGTTTGTTCCGAAATTCATGGCGGCCCTCGCTATAGGACGTTCTCCTGAGAAATACGGCTTCAGGAAACCGGAAAATATTCCTGTTGAATTCGATATTATCGAAATCAATAAATCTACTGATTTAAGGGTTGTTGCCAAAGCGGCTTCCTGCACATATTCCCGGATAAAGAAACTGAATCCGGCGCTTAATAGGTGGGCCACTCCCCCCGGTATGCCAATCAAATTAAAAGTACCAAAAGGTAAAGGCTTGAAAGTTCTGAAAGTGTTGTCCAATATAAACCCTTCCGAGCGCGTTTCCTGGCATAGGCACATAATTAAGCGTGGAGAAACAATATCAACGATAGCTGTACGGTATGATATCTCACAATCTGAATTAATTCGGATAAACAAAATACCCAAACCCCGGTCTATTCGAGCCGGTAAAACGCTTATGATTCCAGTAAAAGAAATTAACGATAATTCGAATACCTCCTATACTTCTTACCGGGATACACCTAATTTGCCCACTAGAATAAGGATTAGAAAACATAAGTCTCCTTCAAATTTCAAAAAATTAATGTATGAAGTCAAATCCGGCGATAACCTGAGTAAAATCGCCGACAAATTTAACGCTGAGCTCAAACATATAAGATCTTGGAATAACCTTGAATATTCGTCTCTTATCAAACCCGGTCAGAAACTGACAATCTTTGTTCCTCCCGATTTTGTCGCTAGCTCAAGTACCGACAACAAAATTAGAATGATCTATATTGTAAAAAAAGGAGACACACTAAGTTCTATCTGCAGTATTTACAACACTTCTATCGGGAACATTCTGAAATGGAATGGAAATATAAAAGAAAACAGGCTCTACCCGGGAGACCGCATAACTATCTTTGTGGACCCTGCTCAGGATTCCTTCTCCTCAGGCATAAAATAATCACCATCTTTATAATCTTTGTGATCGATCAGGTTATCCCTAGGCGAAGCGGACAAAAGACAGTTAGTGCCAATTTTAATTCCAGCGGGGATCATGGTTTTTCTTCCTATAAGTGTGATCCCCGAATTCAGATAAGATGGCTGAAGAATATTGACAACACCCTTGTCCCCATAGCCAATAACAGTCTCTTCTCCAATATTACACCCCTTATCAATAATTGTATTCTTGATCCTTGTATTCCGTCCAATTCTACATCTATGAAAGATAATTGAATTTTCAACTGATGCTCCTTCTTCAATTTCTACCCCTGGGGATATAATTGAAGAAGAAACCTCGCCTTTTATCACACACCCACTGCATATCATGGAATTGTTTACTGAAGCGCCTTGTTCAACAACCGTTGGGAAATTCTCATTGGATACCGTAAAGATATTTGAATTACTATAGAGGTTGAATCCTGAGTTGGGGTCAAGCAATTCCTGGCTTGCCTGAAAATAGCTTTTAACAGTTCCAATATCAAGCCAGTATCCATCAAATCTATATGCCGCCAATTCTCTATTAGATGTCAGGTAGGGAATAATGTGGTTGCCAAAATCAAGATCATTGAATTTTCTTTTCAGCTTTTTAAGAATTGAAATTAAAAATTTCCTATCAAAAAGATAGATACCCATCGAAGCAAGATTGCTGTCACTTCTATCTGGTTTTTCTTCAAATAGTTTTACAGTTCCGTTTGAATCCACAGTTGCTATTCCACATTGGCTGATAAGTTCATCCGGAACATTAACTACTCCGACTGAAGCTTTCGCGCCGGAATCTACATGTACCTTTAAAAACCTGCTATAATCCTCTCTATAAACATGATCTCCTGAAAGAATAAGAATATTCTCATAATCCAGTTCTTCCAGGACAGAAATGTTTTGATACATTGCATCACCTGTTCCCTGATACCAGTCAGCGCCCCTGTAACCCAGACGGGGATGCAAAAGAGCAAGCCCTCCTTTTCTACGGTCAAGATCCCACGGTTTCCCTATTCCAAGATGTCTGACAAGAGAACGTGAAATATACTGCGTAAGAATAAAAACAGTTGAAATTCCTGATTTAACACAATTTGTCAGTGTAAAATCAATTATTCTATATGTGCCGGCAAAAGGGACCGCGGGTTTTGCCCTATAGCTGGTTAAAATACTTAATCTTTCACCTTTTCCACCCGCTAATATGAAAGCGGCTAAATCATTCAAGTTATATCCTCCGAAATTACAGATTCAGGTTCAATCATACTCCCTTTTATAACCGTCATACCGGTTGATATTTTAGATCCTTTCCCGATAATGGTAATCTCCATGGCCCCCGAATCAACGGGGCCATTTCCAACGTTTGCTTCTTCTTCAACAATAACCTTTTTATCGATGATCGTCTCTCTGATTACGGCTTTCCGGTTAACCGTGGAAAAAGGGAATAGAATGCTGTCTTCTACGGATGCGCCGACAGATATATGGACTCCCGGAAATACAATTGAATTTTCAACCCTTCCCTCAATTGTACAACCATCCGCTATAATTGAATTATTGACGCTGCACCCTGAAACAAATCTTGTCGGTGGAAGCCCCGTGTTTCTCGTAAACAACGGCAATTCTTTATCAAGCAAAAATGATCTATCCTTTAACAATTTCATAGATGTTTTATAATAAACGGGTAGGGAACCAATGTCCTCCCAAAATGATTCAAATTTGTAACAAGTAACCATTCCGTCATTGACTCCAGGTATGAGTATATCAAAAACCAGGTCCAGCGGATTATTTTCAAGAAATTTTATAAGACACTCCCTATTAAAAAGGTATATTCCTAGGGATGCCATTTTGTAGCTTGAAGAACTGGGTTTTTCCTGAAAATCAACGATATTTCCTTTTTTGCTAAGCTTTACCCTTCCAAGATATTGATTCCTGGAAGGATCAATCTCCTTGCAAACAACAGTAATCGGTTTTGAAGATTTGAGATGATGCTTGACAATACTCTGATAATTCATTGTGTAAATTTGATCACCTGACAATATAAGCACAAAATCAGCATTTGAATCACGAATCAAGTCAATATTTTGTAGAATAGCATCTCCGGTTCCCTTGTACCATTCGGCAACTCTTCCGTTAAAGGAAGGCTGCATAATGTAAACTCCCCCGTTTTTACGATCCAGATCCCAGGGTTTTCCCATACCAATATGTTTTATTAATGATTTTGGATTGAATTGAGCAAGAATGCAAATATCCGTAACTCCGGAATTCGCGCAATTACTCAGACAGAAATCTATTATTCGGTATCTTCCGCCAAATGGGATCGCCGTTTTCGCCCTGTGTCTTGTAAGAACACTTAGTTCTTTTCCGGAACCGCCGGCAAGGATAAATGAAAGAACTTTCAATTAGCCACCTTTTTCTCGATGAAAAATTAATAGCAGAACCTATTAAAAAGAAATCAGCATTGAAACCCTGTGTGTTGTATCAAAAACATCGTGAACCAACAAAGCGTAGTCAAATCCCAACGATATATTCCAATTCCCGAAATCTTCAAGAAGGAAGCCGGCTCCCGCTGTTGGCCTTCCCATATCCAACCCTCCGCGCAGAGCAACAAGTTCTCTAATAAACAGCTCCGCTCCTAGATGAAAATCAGCGCTGGCTCTTCCCAGCCAGAATTGAGCGCCTTGTCTTCTGTTTGAAAATCTCAGATCACCATCAACCGCCAGGAACAAAACACTATTCATACTTTCTATACGAAACGGATAGCCCACCCCGATCTTAAGGGTGGGATATATAAATTCTTCCTTGCCGGTACTCCAGCTTATATATGTACCTGTCGCGTCTTGAAGTTTTATTCCGAGCATTGCATCTTTCCATAAATTCTTTTTCAACAACCCCAAATCTATACCGATACCAAGGCTTGAAAAACCAGCGACCTGATCATTCCTTATCAATTTCACCGACGCCCCTAGTGAAGCAAAATCCATTTTTTGAGCATAAGAAAAGAATAGCGCGTAGTCATTAGCGCTTTCAAAAGGATAATCTTTATAATTAAAATTCAGTTTATCCCCATCCAGTGGTTCATATATGCCATCTCCATCTACGTCATCCATCATACCTGAATTCATAGGTATAATTCTAATATCGGGAACACCCAAATGTATAAAGGTAAACCCCCATCCTGATTTTCCCCCTTCAATTGGCCTTACCACGGACAAATAGTTATAATCCAATAAATTCCCAAACCGCTCTGAATGCATCATGGATATTCCAATATTCTCAGGCTTTGTGATAAAGGAAGAAAAGAATGATATGCCTGCTGGATTCCAATAGGGCGCTGTCGCGTCATTTGCTATCGAGACAAACGCGCCACCCATAGCCATAGCTCTTGCGCCTCCTCCAAGAGCCATAAACTCCCCCGCGTAATTTTCAGCATATAAATTGTCTGAAGCCAGAAATACAAACATACAGATCGCCAAAATTCTGATTTTCACTCAATTCTCCATTTTCCAGGGGATGTAGTACAAACAAGCTGTCATAACACTTCATCCAAGAATAATTATAACAGAAGATTAGCGCTAACACAAATATTCCGTAGTTAATATCAAAATATTTGCCGCTAAAGAGAAATTCTCGTGTCAGCAATATAAATACTTGTCTAGTATTTCTACTGAGTATTAACCGCTCCGCAATGAGCTTAAATCATCAATCAACTTGAACCGGCTATAGACAATATACCGATCAATAATCAGTGCTGTTTTTAATAAATATTATACTCTTTCAATCTCCTATAAAGGGTCCTCTCCGACATTCCTAACTGGCGGGCAGTCTTTCTTCTATTTCCATTATTCACTAAAATCGCTTCCTTTATTGCATCCTTCTCAATGCTATTTAAATCTCTGCCCTTTTCTTCCACACTATCGCTTACCTCAATCCACCTTCCTGTATTCAAGGTTCTTTCTTCAATATTTTCGTTCAGCAAACGTAGGATTTCCTTAACATCCTTGTTAAGAACAAGAAGTGAATTGATCATAAGTTCTCTTTCCATTTCTTCTCTTGATTTTTGTATATGTACCGGCAAATCGGGAAAAGCCTGTTTTCTACTTTCTTCACGCAATCTTTTTTCAATATCAATAGCCCTAATAAAATTCGTAGCACTCAGAACAACAAGATTATCAATAACATTCTTGAGTTCTCGGACATTACCCGGCCATGGATATTGAGAAAGAAGTCTATACCCTTCTTTTTCAATACCTCTGATTTGCTTTCCATGCTTTTCCAAGGATGTCATCAGGAAAGCATGAACAAACAGGGGAATATCCTCCTTCCTCATTCGAAGAGGAGGAATTTCGAGATGGATTACTTTCAGGCGGTAATAAAGATCCCTTCTGAACCGACCATTATCAACTTCTCTGGCAAGATCCTTGTTTGTAGCTGCAATTATTCTAACATTGGAATAAACCTTATCGATCCCGCCTACGCGCATAAAAGTTCCTGTTTCCAGGACTCTCAGAAGCTTCACCTGCATGCCTAACGGCATTTCTCCTACTTCATCAAGAAAAATGGTTCCCTTATTCGCTCTTTCAAAAAGTCCTTGTCTATGAAGCACAGCTCCGGTAAAAGCTCCCTTTTCATGGCCGAACAACTCACTTTCAAGAACTCCTTCAGCAAAAGCCCCACAATTCACTTCTTCAAAGTGATTACTTTTGCGTTTGCTTAGGCTGTGAATAGCTCTTGCTACAACTTCTTTGCCTGTACCGCTTTCACCTTCTATCAAAACTGAAACTTCGGTAGGGGCAACATGCATAATTTTATCGATAATCTGATTTATATCTTCAGATCTCCCAATAATATTCTGGCTGCTTTTAATACTCCTTAATGTAATAATGTGATTCAATCTGGAGATGATATCTTCTTTTTCCATATCAGGAGTAATGTATTGATCGACTCCTTCAAGATATTCATCTCTGATTATATCATCCGGTTTATTTTCACCAAATACAACCACATCGTATGCAATAAATCTCTTTTGGAACCGTTTTACAATCGGTAAATAGCTTTTGAATTTTCCCGACTGATCAATTACAAACACCAAGCCCTCTTTAGGTTCTTTCATAGCCAATACTTCAGAGATGTTTTTGAATTCGCGGCAAGGTATTTTATGATAAGTTGATCTCTCCTCCAGATATCTTCTGAAACCAGCTCTTTCAGAGAGAACCCATATTTGTGGTTTTTTTAAATCCATAGCATCTTAATGTACGCAAGAAATCCCCTATTTGTCAACAAATTACGCTGAGTATGAATTACAATATCAAAATTTAAAAAAGATTAGAATGTTTCAGGCTTGAAATAAACTATTATGAAGCTACAGCCTCCAGAATATATGATACACAGAAACTATTTAGTAAATAATTTCAAAGCTGTATACTATACATTATAAATCTTTACTTTATCCCTGAGGGTCTGACGGCTTATTCCTAAAATTCGTGATGATTCTGATTTATTACCATTTGTCTTTTCCAATGTTTTAGCAATTAACAATTTTTCCATATCCTTCATGCTCAATGGATACAGCTGATCAATGTTCATGCTGCTTCTATCCTCTACCTCTTCAGTACTCCTTGTCTGTATCTCGATGGGAAGATGTTCTATCATTATTTCAGATTCAGCATCGAGCAAAACGGCACGTTCTATTATGTTTTTCAGTTCCCTGACATTGCCAGGCCAGGAATAATCCTTGAATAATTTTGTAACCTCGGATCCTATCGGTTTTATCTTCTTATTGAATTCATTGTTGAATATACTGATAAAATGATTGGTAAGAAGCTCAATATCTTCCGTTCTATCACGGAGAGGGGGCAATTGAATAGGTATAACCTGAAGACGATAATAAAGATCATTCCTGAAGTTCCCCTTAGCGATTTCTTCCTTTAACTCGCGATTTGTAGCAGAAATAACTCTTGTGTTCACCATAAGGTCTTTTACTCCACCAACGCGGCGAAATGTCTTATTCTCAATAACCCTAAGCAGTCTGCTCTGAAGTGTTACTCCCATTTCTCCAATTTCATCCAGGAATATTGTGCCGCCTTCAGCAATTTCGAACAATCCCCTCTTCCTGCGTTTCGCGTCCGTAAAAGCCCCCTTCTCATGCCCGAATAATTCGCTCTCAAGTAGTGTTTCAGGTAAAGCCGCGCAATTGATTTCCATAAAAGCGCGATCTTTCCCCATACTGCTTTCATGAATAGCTCTTGCCACAAGTTCCTTTCCAGTACCACTTTCACCTTGAATCAATATCGTACTTGCTCTACTTGCGCCGATCTTTTTTACTCTTTCAAATACCTTGACCATAACATCGCTTTTGCCAATAAAATTTTTAAAACTGTAGGATTCACGATTTTTTTTTCTGATTCCATTCAACTCATTTCTAAGTTTTGATTTATCAAAAGCGTTTCTTATCGTAATTTTCATCTTTTCCAACTGAAACGGTTTTAAAAGAAAATCATATGCCCCGCATCTAATAGCTTCAACGGCAGTTTCTATTTGCCCATATGCTGTCATCATAATAACTGGAACCTGTTCATCCATTTCCTTAATTTTTTTCAATACTTCTATTCCATTTATATCGGGCAACTTGAGATCGAGAATGATAAGATCCGCCGGGTCATTCCTAAAAGCTTTCAAAGCCTTTTTGCCATTTTCTATCTCCTCAGTCTCATATCCTTCATTCTTCAGTGCTTCTCCCAAAGACCACCTGATAGCCTGCTCATCATCAACGATTACTATCTTCTTCAACATAACCCGCCTTTCTGGGAAATCGTCTCATTTTCTCTGAAGTTTTTTGTTATTTCATTTTTTCTCGGCAATTCAACAACAAAAGTAGTTCCTCTGTCAATATTGTTACTATGGTAAATAATTCCATTATGGTTTTCAATAATCTTCCTTGATATTGGCAATCCCAGACCTGAACCATCCGAATTTGTTGTAAAAAACGGATTGTAAATCCTATCAGATATTTCCCCCTCTATTCCTTTACCGTTATCCTTAAATTCCATTCTGAGAAAATCCGGTTTATCTGAATCGCTTATTCTTATCTTGAGTTCTCCTCCAGATTCACATGCCTTAATAGCATTACTGGAGAGGTTTAACACCACTTGTTTGATCTGATCTTTGTCCACTACACACCTGTCATTTTCATATTTCCTTTCAACACTTAAGCTGACGCCTTGTTTGTCAGCCTTTTTACTTAAAAGATCAACACTGCTTTGTACAATTTGCTCTAATGATATTTCAGCAAGCTTTAGTGTCGTCGGGCGAGCAAAATCGAGCAAACTCTTTATGATATTATCAAGTCTGTTAATTTCGCCAAGGATAACACTGAGATATTTCACCTTTTCTTTATCCCCTTTAATCATTTCTTTAAGAAGTTGAGCCGTAGTAGCTATACCTGTAAGTGGATTTCGTATTTCGTGCGCAACACCAGCGGAAAGTTCCCCCAGAGACCTTAAGCGATCAGCCCTTCTTAATTCCCTTTCTACAGCTTTTTGTTCTGATAGATCTTCAAAAACGGCCACAAGGCTTCTCCCAGTAAAATCATCTGTCTCTACCAAACTTGTATTTATTTTTACCGGGATCTGATCAGTATCATTAATTTGCAATATATCCTCAAAAGAAAAATTCTTTTCTTCACGGGAAACAAGTTCCATAAACAGATCCCCCGCTTTTTTATTGTGCTGAAATAAATCGTTAAAATAGATTTTACCAGCGGACGATTCCCCTATTATCCTTTTAGCAGTACTGTTAAAAAAAACTATCTTTCCATCCTTATCGGTTTTTAATACACCACTGTTAATATTTTCCAGTATTGTTTCGTTGAAATTTTTCAATTTTCGCAATTTACTAATATTAACAGCATTAGCAACTTCTTCTGTAAAAATGGTCTGCATTGTATTTATAAAATGATAATCATTAAGATAGTCCATTCGGGAATGATACTTCTTTCTTAAAACAAGAAAGCCAAGCCACCGACCCTTAAAAAGAAGTGGAATAACAGTATTCTCCCAAGGTTCTTCCGCCGCTAGACATGTTTCTATTCTTATTTCGCATGAATCGAGGCAGAAAATCTCTGGTTGCAACAGATCCATTTCCTGAGCTTTTAACAACTTATGTAAGGCGTTATCCAGAGACTCCTCTGTTAATTGATAGTATGCTCTGGGCTTGAGAGCTTTCCCTCCTTCGCTGAAAAGCAATAACCCAGCTCCCCCGGCATTTAAATAGCGACACAATGCCATCAAGAACCTGTCAAGAGCATCATCCCAATTTTCATTAGAACTAATATCCCTTCCCATATGGTACAACATTTTCAGCCTGGTCACATGTCTCTTTAAGGATTCGTTGGCGTGAGCCAATTGGTCATTAGTGCTTAAAACCTTACGATTAAGTTGACTTCTGCTATCTTCGAGTTTCCTGTTGGCTTTTTGAAGTTCATCTATTATCAACGCGTTTTCCCTGTTCATAAGATTGTGATTACATGCAGCTTCAACCGTTTCGCCGATCATCAACATATCAAATGGTTTCTGAATATAATCAAAAACATTTAATCTAAGCGCTGAAATTGTTGATTCAACAGAGGCAAAAGCAGTCATAATAACGCATTTCATCTCGGGATATTTTTTATTAAATTCTTCTACAAGATTCAGCCCTGAACAATCAGGCAGCTTCAGATCGATTAATGCCACTTCACATTTCGC
The DNA here is from genome assembly GCA_030643145.1 of Candidatus Latescibacterota bacterium. Classification (GTDB taxonomy): domain Bacteria; phylum Krumholzibacteriota; class Krumholzibacteriia; order Krumholzibacteriales; family WJIX01; genus JAGHBT01. Next base: position 9,737 of record DAOWMJ010000022.1, read on the forward strand.
ATCTTTGAGAATAGCATATGCTTCACGGCCATTCGATGCCTTGTAAATCATGAAATTCTTCTCAGTAAAGTATTGTTCAAGTATATTTAAAATAGATTCTTCATCATCAATAACAATAATAGAAGCTTTAGAATTCAAATTACATCCCTTCGAAAAAATAAACACAAATATGGAAATGTAACCAGTTTATATAGCGAATTATTAGCATAAGCCGTTTATAACTGCAACCATAATAAATTTTGAGTGGGAAAAATATTGTTTTTCGATAAGCCTGAAATTTTTAATTCAGAACATTTCTTTCATTAGTTCAATCTTAAGTGTTTCTTTAATATTTACATCTACCAATCCCTGATAATACTAAATAGATTTCCTATATCGGTAAAATCATGATTTACTTAAGATTTTATATTAACTGAATAGAAACAACTTGTTAAAGCAGTTTGTTTATATATGTGGAGAGAATTTCTCTTGATCGTTTTGGCAAAAAAGTGATGAAAACGGCAACTTTATACTCAGTACAATCCGGTTTTTCTTCTTCCGGCTCTGTTCTTACAACAACCCCATCGAATTCAGCTCTTACGGTATTGTCGTTATCCTCCGAATAAGGAACAACAAGGCCCATTTTAACCCTTTTTAAAGATTCTATAAAAACCTCTGAAGTAAAATAAACCCCGTTCAAGCTGATATTTATGGTCATCCCTAAAGATTCCGTACCATGCCCTGAAACAGCAATAGGAATTCTGGACTCTACTCTGACCGTCTTTCTTTTTTCATCAACATACATATAAAATCCACTTCTCAGATAATATTCCGGAAGATGCTCTAATAGCTCATGTTATAACTATATTTATAAGTCCAAAACAGCATGAAAATTATTTCTTTTTCTTATGTCTGTTTTTGTGTAAACGCTTTTTTCTCTTATGTTTCGCTATCTTTTTTCTTTTCTTCTTTTTTCCACTCGGCATAATATGTTTCCCTTATTCAATTCAGAGTTAACTTCGTATCGAAATATACACTCCCTGATTTGATTTGCAACTTCAATTTTAAAAAAAGAGACGCGAAACTCTGTCAGCTTATAAAATTAACTTTATCTTTCAGAGCCTTTGACACTTTAAAAAATGGGACAAGCTTAGCGGGAACATCTACTGTCTCGCCAGTTCTTGGATTTCTTGCCTTTCTCTGGTTTCTCTTTTTAACTTTAAAACTCCCAAAACCTCTTAACTCTATTTTGTCTCCTTCAGAAAGAGCCTTCTTAATATTTTCAATCATAAGATCGACAACTACAAATGCCTCTTTCTTGTTCAACCCAGTCTTCTCAGAAATATCCTCTACAATATCCGCTTTAGTCACGCTCACTCACCCCCATGTTTACTTGATCTCAGTAAATCCAGAATTCCAAATTTAATTATTTTACAGTTATATTGAATCACAGGAAAGGCTTTTTGTCAAAAGATAAATTAAAAGAAACATCGGATTATTTTTTAAATTTCCACTTGAATAATTTTACTTGTGAAGAGGCAATAATTTATGTTACAATAAGATTGTGAAGAATGAGTTCCCCGTACGAAACGTGTACCATTGCATGTGGTGACTCCACGAAATTGAGAAACACATCAATGACAACTCACGAATCAACAGGGAACTTTCCGCGTGCTAAACACCACTCAATCAAGACTCGTGCCACATTCCACATCATAGCACAAACACAGCTATCTGCTTATATACTAAGAGATTACAAAGAATAGTATAAAGCATGATTTGCATGTAAACACAACATATTCGCAATTTACTAATAGGTATGCAACATTGGCTTTTTCTATCCTGCGCAAATAGAGCGTATATATAGAAAAACATGAAACTTGTTAATTGATTGGGGGATTTGATTATTTATTAGTTTCTCTGTAATATTTCAGGAAGGATTTGCATCCGGGGTCAGCGCCTGCAATTGTTTCTGCCGCCTTTAAAGTTTCTATTAATTCTCTCTCTGTTGGATCACAAATCATCGCATTCATTCCACTGGCAATCGCCATTGAAATAAAAGTCTTATTTAACAATTTTCTAAGTGGTAAACCAAAGGATATATTGGATATTCCTCCTATTCTTTTATATGCGGGGAAAGAAACCTTAAGCTCGTAAAAAGATTCCAATACAATTTTTCCTCCATTTTTCTCCGTTCCTATTGTAGTAACGATAGGATCAAAATAAACATTTTCAGGCAAAATATGAGTTCCTTCTATCAAATTAACAGTTTTCCTGGCAAGTTCCACCCTCCCCTTTGAATCCGTCGGAATTCCATTTCGGTCTTTCAGAATAATAACTACACCAGCTTGATACTGTGATATAAGCGAGAGCATCCTGGCAAGCTCTTCCTCATCGGCTGACAATGAGTTTACTATAACCTTATTGCCAAATTCTTTAACAGCTCTCTCTAAAATATACAGATCAGGGCTATCAATCGAAACACTTATATCAAACTGCTCTAGTACTAACCCTGCAGCCCAGATCATTGCGTCTAATTCGTCTTCCATTAAGATAGCGGAATTTATATCAAGGATTAAGGCGCCTGCAGAAATTTGTTCCTCAGCTATCTTAAGAAGTTCTGAACTGTCTCGTCGAGCCATTATTTCTTTAACAGATCTATTGCTGCTGATTATCTTCTCGCCAAACAATATGATTTTGTCCATATCAAAACACCAAATCCCTATAAATTTCATTCAATTTAATAAATAAAGGTTTTCAGACCTTATGACCGCTTTGTTTACATTGGTGGAATATTTCCTTGAACAATTGTTTTCCAGCCTTAGTCATAGGCAGATCCCTTCGATCCATCATCAATTCGGCTGTTTCGATCGCTTTATCCAAATCAAATTCAATAGATTCTGGTTCAAACGCCCACGTAAAACTTGGAACAAATTTTGGAGGAAATTCTGAAGTAACTATATTTGAATTGAAGCCGATAACTGTCCCGGGATTAATTTTGGTGTTTATCGCAATCTTTGAATGATCTCCAATAACTGTCCCAAGAAATCTATGCCCTGTTTCGCGTATTACCCCTGCATTCCACGCTTTTATTTTTGAATAATTATTTCTCATATTACTGTTGCAAGTACCCGCTCCGATATTCACCCATGAACCTATATAAGAATGCCCGATAAACCCTTCATGCTGTTTGTTTGAATAAGGCGCGATTATTGTTTCATCTACTTTTCCTCCAACCCTGCATTCTTTCCCTAATGAAGTACCCGCGCCGATTTTCGCGCCTGCTCTGATAACAGATTTTCTCCCTATAAAACATGGGCCCTTAATTACCGCGTTAGGTTCAATTTTAACAATATCGTCAATCAGTATAGGACCATCTGTAGCGTCAAGAACCGTCCCCGATCTAACTTCAACTTCAGAACCAATAATAATGTCGTTGTCATTAATTAGTTTTACGCCTTTATATAATTCAGAATCCGGATCATTACCCCTAAGAGGGATTTTGGAAAAATCATCCTTAATACATTCACTATTCAATCCTATCAACTGCCAACAACGAGAAATTAGCTTTTGATTAGTTTCTTCCAGCGTGATATTGTTTTCTGCTATCCAATTCTGAAGTAGTTCACCTCTATCGGTATACTTTGTCCAATCAATAGGATCGGAGTTTTCATCATTTTCAGAGATCTTCTTGATGCTATTAAACAGGGCAGCTGTTCTTTTATCAGCCACTATCTCAATCAATAATTCCATAAAAGAAATTGCTTTTTGATCAGAAATTCTGGCGGCAACAGGTATACCATTCTTAACAAGAAGATGGTCTTTCTGCACTTTATTAAAGAGATCTGTCATTCCAGATCCAAACGCAACGATTCTTCCATTAACAAAGAAAACATCCCCTCCAGGGATCTCGTTGATAGTTACATCGTATTCAGGTTTTTCCAGGGATAACTGTTCATTGAAAACCGCGGCCAGATATGGCCTACAGTGCAAAATAACTCGTTCGGGATTTAACTCTTTGATAATTCTGGCTCTGAGTGAATCAGTTCCCAGAAACAATTCAAAGACCGCCTTATTAAGCGCCAGGGGAAAGAGATCAGGATACTTAATATCTTCAAAGATACAAAGAGAGACTGGATTCTGTTCCTTTTTCATAATGAACCATACCGTATAATCAAACTTGTTTTTTCCACGCTCCGTTGGAACTTTAAAAAAAATGGTGGAGTTGACGGGGCTCGAACCCGTGACCTCTTGTCTGCCAGACAAGCGCTCTCCCAGCTGAGCTACAACCCCTGCTTAGATGATATTATCATTTAAATTGAAGAGGTCAAGAATAAAATCACTGTCGATACAAAAATGAAACTAACAATGAGCATATACTTCACTTGACATAAGAGGATCTTTGGAATATTTTCTCGAATAAGCCGGAGTGGTGAAATTGGTAGACGCAGGGGACTCAAAATCCCCCGAAGCTTGGCTTCATGCGGGTTCGATTCCCGCCTCCGGCACCATTTCTTATGCGTGGTACTGAAAAAGTATTATATTCATTCGCGAAAACAAACAAATTTACAGAGCAACATAGTTCGATTCTTTTATCAGTTACATGAGTTTTTGTTTGAACCTGGTCAATATTTCTTCTGCGTACTCTTTTCCGAAATGATAAAGTATTCTGTCCCTTGCCATCTCAACCGACGGCTGCTGCTGTCTGTTTTGAAGAGTGTATCTTAAAATAACGGCCTCGTTCCTACTTTCGATAAAGCTTAAATCAAATTTCCAGCTCAGGATTACCCATCTACCCCTTCTCGCCGGCATTTTTCTAATCCGCATATTCCCCTTTATTATAACATCAGGCTCTTTCCCCGAGTCTGTAGAAATATAATACCC
>DAOWMJ010000208.1 GCA_030643145.1 Candidatus Latescibacterota bacterium
GAGTATGGATGGTGGAATTCTGTAGGATATGGAGATGGGCATGACTGGGGTTTGTTGGAACTTACTCACACCACTGCTAATGAGTATCTTAAAAAGGTTTCTTTTTCAGCGACCTCATCCCCATGTACTTATACAATAAATGTATATGACGATTTTTCCGGTGGAGCTGTTTCTAATCTCCTCTCCGGTCCTGTATCCGGGACTCTTTCTGACGCGGGATATTATACAGTGGATTTATCCTCGCCTTTGCTTCTTACTTCCGGAGACCCGGTTTATATAGAAATTGAATTTAACACGACCCCCTATGGTTATCCTGTTCCCATTGACGATACCGGTCCGATGGAAACAAATAAATCATGGGTAAGTAATACCGGTACAGTGTGGTCAGCCATTGACCTTGGCGGCTATAGTATGGGTGATGTAGGGATCCGTGGTATAATTGGCCCCCAATCTTCATCCGGCAATTGTTCAAAGGAAGGACTGCCTAACTTTCAGACACAATTCCCCACAGGTATACAGACGGCGGTAAGGGGTGAATTCTGGTGTTATACGATAGAGCCTGGAAACGCCGGCGCTGCGGATACATTCTGTGTCGATCTTTACGATACCGGCGGATGGGACATCAGCGGCACTCCAACCCTTAATTCATGTAACCAGATTGGTCCGGGCGGGTACTGGTCGCAGGAGATATGTGTTTATGTTCCCTGCACCGCCAATGCCGGTGATCGCGATACGGTTTTCGCGGTAATGGCTTATTGTGATGTTGGGGGTTTGTGTTCTCCCGAATGCGGAGGGAATGATACTACAATGGTTATTCTTCAGGCCGCTGACCCTGGGCGCGATATCTCCATTGAACAGGCTGACAGATATTATATTCATGAAGGAGTCTATTCCGGGTTAGTGCCTTTCGGTCTTTGTAATCCGAATCCGTGCGCTTCCGTTGATATCTACAGCTACACTATTACAAGCCCGGGATACAGTAATGGGGCATGTGTTATTCCTTCGATTAATCAGAGTGGCAGCACGGGAGGTGTCGCTGGAGGTAACTGTGAAAACGTTTACGCGACAGTAGATGCTTCAAACGCGTGCCCGGGCGATACAGCGTTACTTACTATTATCGCGACGGATGGCGTTGTGTCCGACACCTGTATGCAGATAGTCGAGATTATTGTACCGAGCGCTGTGCCATTATTGAATCCTGTTGTATTAACGGTTCTCGTACTTGTCTTGATTCTGTCGGCAGCTTTAGTGATGAAAATACGAGATACCAAAAAGATTTAGAATCTAAACGCGATACTTCAGCTTCGGCTGTGTTTAGCGAAACTCCTTTTAAAGCCGGCAGGTGTATCCTGCCGGCTATTTCTTGCGCAGCCTCTTATGAAATCATCCTTTTGGAAATTGTACCCTTTCTGTTATCATAAGCTTCGGTGATTTCGTAATATTTTGTTTCCACATGGGATTTGTATCAACAATGAAAGCAAAAATAATAACAGCTGAAAGCTATCTGGAGCTTAGAGGAGCGCTTAAAGAAGAGATAAAACGCCATAGAGAATCAGATCTATTTTCTCCCATTAATATCCTTGTAAGATCAAACCTGCTGGCGAAGCATCTTCAGCTTGTTCTTTCAAAAGATCTTAATGGAATTTTCAATATCAGATTTTTAACCTTCCCGGATCTTGTTGCCAGGATAGAAATTCTTTCAGGAATATATTCAAGCGGCCAGTTACCTTCCGGTTCAGAACGGGTGATTTTGGAAAACATTGTTTCTACAGATTCTGTTCCGGACTATTTCGCCGCTATAGCGCGGACAGAGGGATTTATTAGATTTCTGCTTGACAGTTTTTCTGATCTTGCTGAGAGTGGGTGCACTGCTGAAACGGCCGCTGAAATACTTAGCGCGAATTCCGGCAAACTCCCCGAGAGAGTGCGCGGTGTTCTTTCCCTCTACACTATTTTTAGAAGGAATATTCAGATGTGTGGTTGGGATATACACGCTCGATTTGAGAGAGCCTGCGAATTTGCTAAAAAGGCCGTATTGAAAGGCCCGCTCTATACTTATGGGTTTTATGATTTTAATGAAATGCAGTATAGGTTGCTCCTGGCGGTAGCGAACAAGAACAATACTACCCTTTTCTTTCCCGCCGGAAACGATAGCAGGTATAGATTTGCCGCCGGGACACTCGAGAAATTGGATAAGGGAGGCTTCAAATCTTCGGTCCTCAGCAGCGCTGAGAATAGTGATAATCCAGCCCCTAAAACTCCACGCCTTTTACTGGAACTGTCCGATGAAGAGGAAGAAGCCGCAGCTATAGCGCGGTTGATATTGAAGAAGGTTGGTAAAGAGGAGGTCTTATTCAGGGATATTGGGGTTGTTTATTCCTCGTACGAGAACTTTGCTCCGCTTAAAGCGGTATTTGATGAGGCGGAGATACCATATTTTATAAGTGATGAACCGGTTATGGAAAAGAATCAGGTTTTCCGCGGGGCTGATCTTCTCCTCGACATGCTCTCCGGCCAGGTTAAAAGAAAGAAGCTTGTTGAATTTCTGGGTTCAGCTCCCCTTGAAGTACATCGCTTTTACGGATTTAAATCTGATCCCTTTTTGCTTTGGGTCAGAAAGAGCGCAGAGGCAGGGCTTGTGGGAGAAGGGGGCTGGATTAAAGAGAATAAGGATTTGATTGATTTGCTTTCGAAAAGAGAAGAATCTCCGGAAATGAATGAGGCGATTATATCGGCAAAAATTGTTGAGGATGTTCTGAAGCGCGTATGGGATGCGAGGAAAGCCTTCGAGGAGAAACTTACATGGGAGGAGATGTCCTCCCGCTTCTCAAGTCTCCTTAAAAATATTTTCAAAGTTGGTTCAGGAGTCGAGGATCTTTGTCTTGCTGTTGAGAATCTTTCAGGATTTGATTCTGTTTCTCCCCCTGTATCATTCTTCCTCTTTAAGAAAATTGTCAAAGTTCTCCTTTGCGGCTCGAAACGGAAGAGAGACAAATTTTTAGGGGAAGGGGTTAATCTTCTGACTCTGGATCAAGCGAGAGGGCTATCTTTCAGGATACTCTTTCTGGCTGGATTGACCGATGAGAATATCCCGGGGGGAATCAGACAGGATCCCTTCTTAAAAGATTCTGAGAGAGTGAAGCTAAACGAGATTGCCGCGGGACAAATCTTTCTGCAGAAAAAGATGGAAAGACTAGCGGAACTGGAACTTGTTTTTACACTGGCAACGCGGTCCGCTACGAGTGAATTGATTTGTACTATGCCATTATTTGAGGCTTATTCAGGTAAAAAACGGATAAAATCATTCTTTCTGGAATCCTTTGAAGGCAACGCGGCGGATAGTTCGGGAGACAAAAAGCTTCAGAAGAAAAGATTCCCCAGGAACAGGGCGCTGGAGCGGGTTGAGGAGCTTTTGAGTCTTGATGAATTTGATTATTCCCAGGCGCTTTTGTTTCGTGAATCGTCAGGTGGGCAGCTTCCATCCCGAGGCTTTTTCGCAAAATCTATAGAAATGCTTAAGAATAGACGCCACAGGAATTGTTTTACTCCGTGGGATGGTGTCTTTGAATCGGACTGTGCCCGTGAGGGAATTCGTTCAATGCTGGGAAAAAAAGATTATTCATTTTCATCGACAGCGATGGAGCAGTACGCGAGATGCCCATTTTCCTTTTTTATGAATTATCTTCTAGGTGTTGAATCGCTGGA
>DAOWMJ010000174.1 GCA_030643145.1 Candidatus Latescibacterota bacterium
ACATTCATCAAAACCACCCCTCCAACGACAAGGGCTATTGATACCAGAAAAATCAGCGCTTTGAATATCGAACTTGAAATGTTTTCCCAAAGAGAAACAAGCTGCTTTGATGTCGTCACACTGAAATCACTCTTCTCGGTTGGATGCAGCTTGTGCCTTATTCTCATCGCGATCTCAGCCTCTTCAACAGCGCTGTTGAGAAGCGTGACATCAGCCGCTTTTATTTTTACCGCGATAGACGCTCTCGATCCGTACATTTTAAGAAACCTGGTAACGGGAATATAAACAAATCTGTTTTTTGACTCCCCAAAAATAGTACCCTGATCCTCAATGACCCCAATTACTTCAAAATGCTCTCTTTCAATTTTCAATACCTTGCCAATCGGGTTTCTATCGGCAAAAAGATTTTTATATACATCCCACCCTATTACCGCCACTTTACTGCTGCGCGTTATTTCCAATCGGGAGAGATGCCTTCCCGCAAAAAGATCCGTATTTTCCAAAACGGGATATTCCCCCGACCTGCCCCGCACTTCAACACGATCCACCCACTCATCCCGATAAGACAGGGAAGCTCTTTTATCTACCGCCGCGCCGACAGAGGAAGCGGAAGGCACATTTGCCCTTAAATAATCAACATCCTCAAGACGAATCCTTTTATTCCTGGCGATCGCGTCTAAAAATTTGTCCAGATCAGTTATCGCTTCGAGGAAATTAATTCTTTCAACCGTAAATACATTGCTACCTTCATTGGCAACTTCTTCTCTGATATATTCATCAATACCACCGATAAGCGAAACAACCGCTATTACAGACATAGTCCCGACAATATTCCCCAATAGTGTCAGAAAAGTTCGTAACTTATTCTCAAGCAGGGCTTTGAGCGCTATCCGAACACCCTCTATCAGCATAATCTAAACTCACTAAATTAAAAAATTAACACTGTCTCCAGTGTCTGTCACCTGCCAGATATCCACTATTGTTAATTTTTCTTTATTTCAACTCTCTGACCATCTTTTAAATCTCTTATCGCCTTATAATTACCGCTTACAACCTCTTCACCAATATCAATCCCTGAAATTACTTCAAAATATTTGCTGCCGGATATACCTATCTCAACCATTCTGAAACGAGCCTTATCGTCCAATATAACAAAAACCCCTTCTATATCCTCACTGTCGTCACTCAATGAATCTGAAGCATTGAAATCCTTAATATCCTTCTTCCCTCTTACTGTCAAGCTCTGAATAGGAATACTCAAGGCGCTGTCGCGCTGGGCAACTATAATCTCCGCGTCGGCGGATAACCCGGGACGAACATTGGGAATTGTATCGGTTAATGTAATCACTACTTTGAAATCCACACCCTGTTGCCCTGTTACTGAAGAGGAGAGTATCGGACTGTTCCCGATTTCCGTCACTATTCCCTTGTATGTCGTATCGGGAAAGGCATCCAGGGTAACACTGGCTTCATGCCCTGTCTTTATATAAACTACTTCGGTTTCGTCAACTTCAACTTCAGCTTCAATCTGTGACAGATCGGCAATCGTCATAAGAACGGTCCCCGGATTATTAATCGTTCCCATTATTGCCGTTTCACCTTCCTCCACATTTAATCTGGTAACGACCCCGGCCATGCCGGAATTAATTGTAACCTCTTTCAGGTCATGCCTGGCGCTTTTGAGTAACGCCTTCTGTTCGGCAACACTTTGATTGCTCGCTTCAAATTTTGCCACAGCGACATCGTATGCTGTCCGGGCGATCTCAATATCCTGATCTGTTCGAAAACCCTGTTCAAAAAGCCTTTGAATTCTTTCCAGTTCATTCTTTCTCTGTTTCATTTCGTATCTTGCCTGTTTACGCGTAGCATTCGCAAATTTCAAAGATGCCTCTATACGCATAACACTCGACTCGAGCTGCTCCGGATCTATCTGCATTAAGAACTGTCCGTTCTCAACATAATCCCCTTCTTCCACCGACACTCTCGTGATCTTTCCGATAGTACTGGCGCTGACATCAATCTTTCGCTTCGGCCTGATACTGCCGGAAGCCGAAATAACCATCTTCAAATTCCGTTGTTTAACTTCTTCAACCTGGACACTGATCGATTTTCCCTTCTTTGCCCGCAGATTTATAATAATTAAACTTGTTACAACTATCACAACACAGATAAGAATCCAGTATTTCCTTTTCATAAACCCTCCCCGAACAAACTAAAATAGACTATCGCGCACTAATCCCCATACCTTACCCATATTACAAACTTAGCTCGGCCAAACGCCTTTCCGTCAAGTACCGGTAAAGCGGATCTATCTACGGGTTCGCGATTGTGGAAACAAAGTTAAACCACTAAATTTACTCATCCATTTAATAAAATATTTATCAATTTAAAATTTTGTCTGATTCAATTTTTCCATCGCGCAACCTTATAATACGCTTTGAATGCTTGGCTACACTCTCCTCGTGTGTAACCATAATAATCGTATTCCCGGACTCATGAATTTTATTAAAAACGCCCATAAGTTCCTCGCCTGTTTTGCTGTCAAGATTTCCAGTCGGTTCATCCGCGAGTATTATTGACGGTTTATTTACAAGTGCCCTGGCTATCGCCACTCTTTGTCTCTGCCCTCCGGAGAGCTCATTTGGACGATGCGTCGCTCTATCAACAAGGCCAACCGATTCGAGAGCTTCCATAGCTATCTTTTCCCTTTCCCGAGCTGTTATACCGGCATAAACAAGCGGGAGTTCAACATTCTGAAGAGCGTTAGCCCGTGGTAAGAGATTGAATGTCTGAAAAACAAATCCTATTTCTCTGTTACGTATATGCGCAAGTTGGTCATCATCAAGATTACTTACTTCCGCTCCATTAAGATAATATTCACCAGCGGTTGGAGTATCGAGGCATCCTAGAATATTCATTAATGTTGATTTGCCGGAACCTGAAGGCCCCATAATAGAAACATATTCATTCTTTTCAATTTCAACATCAACCCCGGCGACTGCTTCGATTATCTGGACCCCTACCTCGTATATCTTCGTTATTCCCTTTACCCTAATCAACATTCTTTACTCCCTTATTACTTCTACCTGCTCATTTTTCCAGCGGCTCGCGCGAGATCGGCTTCAGCCACAAGATAATCACATTTTGCTTTAATTAAATCGCCCTTTGCCGTAGTTAACGCTACCTGAGCGTCAATAGTTTCAAGCATTGTACCCGCTCCAACACTATATCGTTCTTCAGCTAACCTCACTTCCTCTGTTGCCTGTTTGACAATTTCATGCGCTACTTCTATTCTTTCGCGCGCTTCATTCATTCCATAAAAAAGATTTTTGATTTCCTTAACAGCATCAAGGTTGCTTTTCTCAAGATTATATTCCGCAATTCTGTAATCAGCTCTTGCGGATTTTACTCTTGCGCTTGTCGCCATCCTGTCAAAAATATTAAAACTTAATAATCCCGTAACACTCCATTGATACTCTTCACGAAATATATCGAGAGGATTTTCCACCAATTGGCGGTCATTCCAATAATAGTTAAAGTTTATACCAAAAGAAGGCCACCAACCAGCTCTGGCAGCCGATATGCCCGATTTAGCGGCTTTCAAATTGTATTCCATACTTTTCAAATCAGCTCTGTTAGCAAGAGCAAACTCTATCTCATCTTGAAATTCAGGTTCACTGTATTCTATTGTCATAGAGGTATCAACAGAAAAAGAACTGTCTTTGCGTCTGTTCATTAGGTTCTTTAACTCTTCTCTTGCCATCTCCAGCGCATTTCTCGCCTTTATTACATCCAGCCTTGTATTAGAATATCTAACTTGTGCCTTTAGCACATCGACCCTTGTTGCCGATCCAGCTTCAAAAAGAGCCTTTGATCTATCAAGATTTTTCTCCGCCTGCTCCTTACTCTCCTTCTGAACAACAAGTAACATTTTGTTTCTATACATACCGTAATAGGATCTGATTACTTTAGCTATCATAATATCTTTGCTGTAATTGTAATCTTCTCTGGCGGCAAGATTTTTGTTTCTCGCTGAATTTATTCCGCTATAATTCCTTCCCCCCTCCCATAAGACCAGATTGGATGATAATCTCAATGTATAATTCTCATAATCAAAACCATCAGTTTGAATAGGACGTCCCTGGGAATCATACTGAACAGAGGATGGGCCATAATAGTTGTGCCCGGAGTAAAAATCGATCTTTAAATCGGGGAGCAGATTACCGTAATTAGTCAGAAGGTCACTTTCAGCCTTTCTAATATACTGAAAGCTGATACCCATATCGGGATTATTCTTCAGAGCTGAATTGATACATTCCTCAAGAGACAGGACTTCAACTTCCGAAGCGCGTACTCCTCCCGGTACGATAAGCGAAATCAAAATAAATAATAACACCATTGTCCCGAAAATTGACATAGCTCTTTCCATCTCCACCCTCTTTCCATATTTGTCAGAATCTTGAACCTGCAAATTAATGATTGCGCTGCTATACACTATTATCTTTCTCTATAGTTTACTCAATATTGCCGAAAGTCGGTATTGCATATTATTATACGTTTTCCTCCGCAGATTAGTTACAT
>DAOWMJ010000062.1 GCA_030643145.1 Candidatus Latescibacterota bacterium
CTGTTCTTGATATATGCCAATTTCTTGCCCTTTCTAACCAACTTGTCAATCGATATATCCTTTTCTTTTTCCAGCAGCTTCCAGAGATTGCCCGCTTCCTCGGGGGTCGAAGGCCCAAGGGCATATCTCCCCCTTAGAAGATCGCGATCATTTTCCTTTAGGAATACAAAAGCTCTGTTATACGCCAATCCCTCATTCGCGGTAATTACTGTCAGAATTGTCAGAATAATATCTTCTTCCCTGTCGAGCCCGGTGATGATCTTGCTCACCTCGCCAAGCAGATTCATAAGCTTACTGCGCCTGATAACCTCCATATAGAGATTTTCAACTTTTTTTGAATACTTTGATGATCGAATCAGGGCATCTTCGAGTGTTTCAAGAAGTGTTATATCGGCCCATCTCCTGCCCTTCATTCTCTTCTTGAGTCCCTTAAAGAAGGGACAGGTAAAACAACATCTGATAAGCTTTTCTTCAATTCTACCAAACACTTTGTCACGGCATCTGTGCCCGGTAATTTCCCAGCATGCCACTTTATTCTGCCCATAAGCGGGACAATCCTTTTCCTTACAGTCAAAATATTCCCAGCAAGTTACAAGTTCGCCATCTCCATTATTGTTTTCTACTGATCTCATAATTTAAAATTAGCACACTGAAAGAATTTTCGCAATTGAGAATTTGTACCCAAATCTATGCGGCGGCAGCTTCACTAATTAATATCTTCCGCCCATTTTACACTAAACGAATATCGAGCGGAAAATTGTCCCCGGAATAGAGAGAGGCAAAATTATTCCAAAATAGCAGCCTCTTCAATTCCGGATTATTACCTGCAAATTGACTTAATATTTCCCCAGCTTGTTTCTTCCGTACCGGTAACGTAGTTATTAACAGAACCAGGGGTTGGAACACACCCATTCCCACTTATGGGAGTGCATTCCGGACATGGATTGTAAGCATCAAAAAGCTCCCAACCAGCTATCCCCTCGGGGTCTCTGCCTACCGAACGGTCATCTTCCGCCGCGCTGTTCGTATAATCGACAGAATCGACCAAAAGTGTATCACCGCCGGACACCTTGAACAAAGACACCGTATCTCCGGAGTTATTCAGGCTCAGGCCATATATGGGAAAACCGTTTGCTTCCTCCCATATTCTCGAATCGCTTCCGAAAATAATCAGGACTTCACCGGATTGTAGGATGCCGGAAAATTGATACCGCCAAAGCATCTCTTCATTACCGTCGCAGAGAAGATACCCGTCAAGATCCACAGCGCTGTCACCGGCATTAATGATCTCAACCCATTCGTCGTTTCGGTAATTATATTCACCGTCACCGTCCCAGTCCCTCGCTGGATCCGCCATGAATTCATTCAGCAACACCTCGGCAGAACTTCGCGTGGAAAAAACTATTGTAATTGAAATGAAGATTGACAAGAAAATAAAAAGCGCTTTCTTCATCATCTTCCTCCCTTCACACTACACCCAAAAAAGCACCTTACTTAAGAGCTGTGCCGCACAGACTCAAGTACAACTATACTATAGCACCGGAAGGGATTCTGTTCCAGTAAAATCTTTAAAAAATCTTTGCCAATGCAAACAACCGGTTGCGGGAAGGGAAAGATAACTTTATTCTGGTGCTGAAATGCTTTCCCGTTTCTCTCCCCCTCCCTTCCAACGCCGGTTAAATTATTTTCTACTCGGTCAATTCCTTTTTCTCAAGATGTGCAGCCAATAACAGCGCAAGCCCGAGGAAAGTGGGTACAAGCCCCCAAACACCATTTACAATACCGGCTGCGCCCCATATTCCAAGAAGAACAGGTATCCCGATAAATGTAAAAATAAACCCCCACATCCTTATCGTGAAATATCTCGGCCTTTTCTTTTTCTCAGGTTCTTTAGGAAGCTCAATCCCCTTTTCCATCGCGAGAACTGTTTCCTTGTGCTTTAATTCCTTCTCGCGCATTCCCAGGATAATAGCGGTAATTATGATCGCTACTGTACCAATAACAGCGGTGATCGGAATCAGTATTGCTAACATTTCAGGTCCTACATTAAACATTTCATCCTCCTTTTCGTACTCGCCTGTGAAGTTCCAATTCATCATATTTGACAAACTAATTACCATTTTTGTTTCAACTTTTCTGCGTTTTTTTAAAATATGTTTCAAAAAGAGCAATTATCCGCGATAATACAGAAAGTTCAGAGTTTTTTGAAACATATCACTCCCTTCATCTGTCTTACCTTTATGGAGGAATATCGCTTGAAAGGTGTCAGCGACCATGATCTGGTCAAAAAATCACTCGACGGAAACGAAAAGGCCTTTCGTGAGATTATCACAAGGTATAACGTGATTATCTATGCCGCCGTGCGGAGCATTATGGGAAACAGTGATGAAACGGAAGATACCGTCCAGGAAATCTTTGTTAAAATTTATAAGGGCCTTCCCCGATTTAAGGGGAAAGCTCGCTTTTCCACATGGGCCTACACCATCGCTAGAAACGAAGCTGTTAACGCCCTTAATCGACGAAAGAAAAACCTTTACAATATTGAAGAGTTTCATAATCTTGCCGCCTCGAACGATACACCAGAAGAGGCCTATAGTAGAAAGGAGTCAGCCCGCAATATTGAAAACTACATCAAAAAACTTGATAAAGACTACAGGGCTGTTATCGAACTTAGATATCTCGCGGAGAAATCCTATTTGGAGGTAGCTGATATTATGGATATTCCGATCGGTACAGTTAAAACATATATTCACAGAGCGAAGCTCAGGCTGAAAGAGCTGATGACACCCACGTTTCAAAATGAACAAATAAAGCGAGGAAAAGCATGAAATGCGAAGAAATTGAAAAACTTCTTCCCTCCTTTGTTGAGGGACAAATCACAAAAGAAGAAAGAAGGGCTATAGAATCTCATCTCTCGGAATGTGCGGGGTGCAGAGAATCGCATAGAAGGTATATTTTTCTTGAGGAATCACTTTCCGCTCTTAAAGATACCCTACCTTCTTCGCAAGCTGTCGCCGACTCAGTCATGAAAAGACTTAACTTAAGGAAAAGAAGATTTCAGTTTGCCCGGTTGTTAAATATATCCACAGTTACCTCTTTCTTCATGATAGTTTTATCCCTGTTCACATTTTTTAACCAGAACCGGATATTCCGGGTTACTACCTTCTGCGTTGAAAATATCACACCTCTCCTCACTCGTTATTCCGAGAATCTTTTCGACTGGCTAACAAGAATAACCACCGGATATTTCTGGCCGGCATTTACTCTATTTATCCTCCTTAATCTACTTGTTATCCTGTCGGGGGGGATGTTCGCCTTGCGATATGTAAGAGAATAGCTTGCGGGGTAATAGAAGAACCCTGGATAGGAATTCAGCTGCCAAGTTTCTTGATTAATATATTTCTCGCGAGTTCGGGGTTGGCCTTACCACGGCTTTCCCGCATAACCTGTCCCACAAAAAACCCTAGCAGTTTCTTTTTACCTTCCCGATAACGTTCCCCCTCTTCAGGATGAGCGGCGATTATACTATCTACCATATTTTCAAGCTCGCTCGAGTCACTTATCTGCTCAAGTCCAAGCTTTTTAACAACCTCTTTAGGGTCAGCGCCCGATTTTATCATTTCAGCAAAGACATCCTGCCCGGCAGAACCGCTTATAATTCCATCCTCAACAAGAGCTATAAGCCCCGCGAGTTTTTCCGGCTCGACCGGGAAAGTTTCTATCGCGCAGCCTAAATTCTTCAGCGCTCGCATTATCTCCCTCATTACCCAATTCGCGCTCTTCTTTGCAAGGCCGGTCGATTCTGCTACAATCTCAAAATAGTCGGCTATCCCCTTCTCAGCGCAGAGGACTCCTGAATCATAATTACTAAGCATGTATTCTTCCCTGAATCTTCTCTCCTTTTCAAGGGGTAGTTCAGGAATCATATCTCTGACACCGTCAATCCACTCTCCGTCTACTTCAAGAGGCAGAAGATCGGGCTCCGGGAAATAGCGATAATCGTTCGCCTCCTCCTTGCTTCTCATCATAACGAGCCTGCCGCTGTCGGCATCCCAGAGATTCGTAACCTGCTCAATACTGCCCCCCTCTTCAAGAACTCTCCGCTGCCTCTCCACTTCAAATTCAACACCCTTCTCTATAGCTTTAAAGGAATTCAGGTTCTTAATCTCAGTCTTTGTTCCCAATTCCGTACTTCCGGCAGGACGCAACGATATATTGACATCACAACGCATTGAGCCTTCTTCAAGGTTTCCATCACAAATCCCGAGGTACCTTAAAATCTGCTGAACCCTCACCAGATATTTAACAGCCTCAAGACCCGTTCGAATATCCGGTCTACTCACGATTTCTATAAGAGGCACTCCGCAGCGGTTAAAATCTACCAGGCTGTCCTTGCCGGTTTCATGTGACATCTTACCCGCGTCATCCTCGAGGTGTATTCTTTCAATCCTAATATTTCTCGGACCGTTATCTGTTTCAATCTCCACAAACCCATTCTTGCAGAGAGGCTTGTCATACATAGATATTTGATAATTTTTAGGGCAGTCCGGATAAAAATAATTCTTTCGCGAGAATTCGCTGACAGCTGCAATATCACATCGCAACGCCAGCCCCATCATAATTGCCATCGTTACTGATTCCCTGTTTAAAACGGGCAGAGCCCCCGGAAGCCCCATACATACCGGACATATCCTTGTGTTGGGATCAGCGCCATACTCCGGTTTACAACTGCAGAATATCTTTGTTTCAGTAAGAAGCTGGGCGTGTACCTCAAGTCCGATTACTGTTTCATAACTGCTGTTATTCATAGATCAATCCTCTTTAGAACTTTTTCTGTAAGCTGATTTTCTGACTGTCACAGCTAATCCCTTTAAAAAGAATATTTATCAAGGCCATACCATCTAGCCCTTGTTAAAGTTGTAGATCTTCTCAAGCATCTCCGCGCCCTGAAGTAGCTTTGCCTCCTGAGTGTATCCAGCCATAAGCTGTATCCCAAGCGGAAGCCCTTTGCGTGTAAATCCCGCCGGTACAGAAAGAGCCGGGATACCGGCTATGTTTGCGGAAGTGGTAAAAATATCCGATAAATACATCTCTATCGGGTTGTCTATACGCTCACCAAGCCTGAAGGAAGGCCCGGGAACCGTTGGCAGCATAACAAGATCATACGTTGAGAAAATAGTCTCGAATTCACTGCATATCATAGCCCTAACCTGCTGCGCTTTGTTATAATAGGCATCATAATATCCTGCTGACAGAACATAGGTTCCTAGAAGTATTCTCCTCTTTACCTCGTCACCGAAACCCTCTCCGCGTGTCCTTTCATACATCTCGCCTATAGATTCTGCTTCTGCCCTGAATGCGTATTTTACCCCGTCATAGCGCGCAAGGTTTGAGGAGGCCTCCGCGTTCGCAATAACATAATAGCACGCTATCGAAGCCTCCATATCTGGAAACTTTACAGGTTCAATATTTGCCCCCGCTTCCTTTAGCTTCGCTACAGTATCTTTTAAAATCCCTTTTAATTCCTCATCAATATCCCATCTTTCCAAATCCCCGGGAACCGCAATTTTCAATCGTTCTACTCCCCTGCCAAGCCCCACCGTGAGATCACCGGGCTTGTCAGGAATAGTCGTCGCGTCAAAAGTGTCGCGCCCCGATATCACATTCATAACGATAGCGGAATCCTCAACTGTTCTTGTAATCGGGCCGATCTGATCAAGGCTACTGGCAAATGCCACAAGGCCGTATCTGGACACCCTCCCGTATGTTCCCTTAAGTCCAACCACTCCGCATAAACTCGCGGGCTGCCGTATAGAACCGCCTGTGTCGGAGCCCAGTGCAACAGGAACCATATAGGCTGCTACCGCGGCCGCCGACCCCCCGCTTGAACCGCCCGGAGCAAATTCCATATTCCACGGATTTCTTGTTATTTGATAGGCGGAATTCTCGGTGGACGAACCCATAGCAAATTCATCCATATTTGTTTTTCCAATTATTATCGCGCCGGCGTCGAGCAGTCTTTCTACCACAGTCGCGTTATAGGGAGGCTTGTACCCTTTCAATATCTTTGAAGCGCAGGTTGTGTGCCGGTCAATAGTACAAATATTATCCTTAACAGCTATGGGGATTCCAAAGAGAGCCCTCTCTTCCGAAGATTCCTTTTCAAGCTCACGAGCCCTCCTCAAAGCATCTTCAGGCATAACTTCTAGAAACGCGCCTATCTCATTGTCTTTATTGCTAATAGCATCCAGACACGATTGCACTACTTCCGATGGTTTGACACTGTTTTGACCGTATAATTTCTTTAATTCTGATATCGATTTATTGTTTAACTCCATGGTACAAAATCCTGATTCTTTCTTTTTCTGGTATCTGCCCGGCCAAGATCATGGCCAAACATTTTCTGTTAATCCTTATCAATTACAGGAGGTACTTTGAAAAAACCATTTTTAGTATCGGGCGCCTGTTCGAGTACCTTGTCACGTTCGAGTTCACCTCCGGCTCTACCTTCCCTTAGAAAGGGTTTAAAAGATCTCTTACGCGCTTCGGATTCAAACCCGGTTGTATCAACCTTCTGAAGTGTCCGGACAAACTCGATTATATCCGACAACTGCCCTTTAAACTTCTCTCTTGCGTCATTATCAAGCCTTATTCTGGCAAGTTTTTCAATATGTTTTATCTCATCATCCGAAAGCACTTACGGCTCCTCTTTCCTGTTAAAAGGGTTCCAATTACTGAGAGTTTAACAATTATCAAGTTATTAAGTCAATTTTAATTTTGCGTCTTCAGTTCAATCGGTCTTGACATAATATTTATGATTGAATTATGCTGATGTAAAGGGGTTATATAGAAATCAGCAACGCATTCAGAGTCAACATCGCGGTTCAATTACGCGCCGCCGCGCAAGATTTCTCAAAGACCCGAACCCACTGCCGCAATCCAGAAGGAGGCGTCAAAATGAACCTTTCACGGAAGAAAAACCCGCCGCTACACCTGATTTTCATTCTCTTTACGGTTTTTCTCTTCTCTCTCTTTCTTTATACGCCGAAAGTTGCATTATCTGCTGACAAAACCCCTAAAGAAAAAAAACTTAAAACAAAAATCGTTGAAGCAACTGTATATAGAAAGCAAAATGTCAGAGTTATACGCCAGGCTAAAATCGAAGTAACCCCCGGATTGTATAAATTGATCTGCTCTGATTTGCCGAGACGAACTTCCAGTGAATCGATTCAGGTTGAAGGGAGCGGAAGCGCCGAAGCTATAATCGCCGGAATTGATGTTCGCTCTATAGAGAACTCACATACGAACTCGCCGGAATACAACAATTTACTCAAGGATATGGAAAAACTCACTTTACAGAAAGACTCGCTTGCAATACAGCTGGCATCTCTGGATAAGCGTCTCAAATTTGTGTCATCCCTATCAAATTTCTCCCTGGAAAGCGCGAATGAAGAACTCGCTAGAGAGTCCTTTGATATCGAGGACTGGCAAAACTTGCTTGATTTTATAGAGCGTGAAAACAGAAGAATAGAACATAAGATTATCAACATAAAAAGAGAATCTGCCAAAATAAAAGAAAAAATCCAGACTCTCTCCAGCAAGCTTCACAATATGCGTGTGAGCAAACAGGGCAAAGAGGTAGTAATTGACTGCGAGGTAATAACCGCGGGCGGCTTGACAATCAACCTGTCATATCTCGTACAATACGCTGTGTGGACTCCTGAATATGTGCTGCGCTATAACAAATCTGAACAAACAGTAGATTTAAACTATAAAGCGCTTATAGGTCAAACAACCGGTGAGGACTGGAAAGATGTCCCGGTACTCCTTTCTACCGCCAGGCCTCACCTCGGTGCAGCCCCTCCAAAACTTACCCCCTTCTATATCAGGACAAGGCCCGTATCTCTTCGCATACCGGGGGTTAGTACAAAAAAAGTTGATGAGGCGGTCGCATTGAAAACCGGTATTAGAAGCAGCAAACTCCACGTTAGAGGCGGCAGTGTTGGATCTGAAAGCCCCCCCATTTCTCGTGAAGAAACAAAAATAACAAAGTCCGAATTCTCGGCCAATTTTGCTATCAAAAGCCCTCTTAGTATCACCTCCGGTGCCACCCGCAGGGTTCTAATAAAGAAAACTAAATTACCCGTTGAACTATCACTCTATAGTTGCCCCCGGCTTTTGGAACACGCTTTCGCGGCAGGCAAGATAACAAACTCGATGGATATCCCTATCCTTGAAGGAACCGGAGGAGTCTATGTTGAAATAAAGCCCTCTGAAGACTCGACTCCGGTATCAACCTTTGTCGGAAATGAAAAGATACTTTCCACCGCTTCAGGGCAAAAGGTTACTGTACACTTGGGTATAGATCAGGACATCAAGGTAAAGCACAAACTTGAGAAAAGGGAATACCTTTCGAAGAAAGGTGATAAACAAACCAGAATCCGTTATCATTATATGATTACAGTGGAGAACTTTAAAAAGCACTTTGTTGACCTAACCCTTGAGGACCGACTGCCGGTATCGACTATGAAAGACATCAATGTAGGCGATTTCGATATAAAACCTCAACCTGACACAAAACGAGACGATGGAATCATCAGATGGAAACTGCCCCTTGAAGCTGGCCAAAAAATCAGCATATCGATAGAATATACTATTAAATTCCCGGGGGATTGGCCCGAGAAAAGAATTATTAACCTGGAATAGGCTCTATTTTGCTTTCAGTTCCTTGTAACATATAAAGAAAAAATAAACACCCGTAAAAAAGATAAACACTACTATAGGGATAAAAATCAAAGGGGATTCCTGTGTATATCTCCAGAACCATTCGAATTTCTTTTCAGCGAAATAGTTATACACGACCATCGCCCTTATAAATATTGCGAGGATCGAACCAAAAGACGCCAGTAATGCCGCTTGCGGCAGTAAGCTCCTCTCGCCGCACGATACTTTTTTGTAAAGAGTTATAAAAAAATAGAAGGAGATAAGAGAAGAAAGGAATGGAATAAAAAGATTAAAGGCAGGTGAAAGAAAATTATAGATATCAAAAACCATTAGTATACCCTTAATAAAGAGGAGTGACACGAAAAAAGAGCTTATTAGCATGATAAACGACGCTTCCCTGACGGCTTTTCCTTCTTCTTTCGCAAACTCACTATAGAAAATAGTATAAAAATATAAAATTGCGACAGCGGCAATAAAAGATAGAACGGTATTTACGCGCGTAAAAATTATATTTATAAATATGTCCGGTTTAAAAGTACCAATCGTTCGTGAGAAAAATATATATGACGCGCCGGTTATTGCCCCTATCGCGGCCGGCCCCAGCCTCTCTTTATGAAGATTCGAAAGATTCACGCTATCTCCCCCGTTCTTAAGTTATTTTCCTGAAAAAACGGTGCCCTTTCTCAATTTTTCTTTCAACTATTTTAAACAGTGTTTGCACAAGCCCTAACCCTAAAAATCACATCCTATACTGAAAAATACCATAAGTTCGTGCCCTGTACCGGAAGCGATTGTACCCTCCACGGGACCTGCTGGAGTATTAATGCCGATTGTTACACCCCCACCCTTCACAATGTCATCTCTAACAAAAAGGTTCCTTCTTTCCCCGGATGTGTTTCCCTCGTTATAACGCAAAGTAACATACAATCTGCTGCGCAGTTCATACCGAAGACCTATAAGCGCAGAGAAAACATTCCTTCCGGCAAGCTCTTGATGATCCAGTCCAAGAAAGTCCACTGACGGAAGATCCTGAAAAATTAC